>CAZOXI010000366.1:0-4288 GCA_964583445.1 uncultured Bacteroidaceae bacterium
ACATATATAACAAAATAAAAAAATAGTACTTCAACTAAAATGTATTTTCTGATGAAACGCTCACAATTTATAATTATCCTGGCTATTGCTATACTCGGAGCATGTAATTCCGGGAACGAGAAATCCGCAACATTAAAAACTTACGACGGTACCTGGGAATCCTTACAGGAAATGCCTGTGCCGGACTGGTTCGACGATGGTAAAATAGGAATCTTCATTCACTGGGGACCCTATTCTGCAATTGGTTACCGTAAGGGAGATCGCGGCTATGCCGAATGGATCCCTACTAAGATTTATCAGGATCCGGAACATTATTATCCTTATCTCGAAGAACGGTATGGAGCAAAACCTCCGGAATTTGGTTATAAGGACATTATACCCAAGTTTAAAGCTGAGCACTGGGACCCGGAAGCATGGGCAGCGTTGTTTGAAGAGGTGGGTGCCAGGTATGTAGTGATGACAGCCGAACATCATGATGGCTGGGCCAACTGGGACTCCGACCTTACACCCTGGAATGCAGTTGATATGGGACCTAAACGAGATTTAGTCGGCGACCTGGGTATAGCTTTACGCGAAAGGGGGATTAAATATGCGCCATCTTATCACAGAGAGAGGCATTCAACCTTTTTTACTACAGAAAGATATCGGGTAGATGCAGAGCCATATCCAGACATCCAGGAAGAAATCAAGCGCGTCCCGGAAGCAGCATTGCTATATGGTCCTTTCGGTTGGAGTAAGGAAAGTGTGGTTGAATACGTAGCCCGGTGGAAAGAAATCCAGGATAAGTACCAGCCCGATATGATGTGGCTGGATGATATCCCGATCTTCACAAGGGATGGCAATAACACGCAGGTAACACTAAAGGTCTTTAAACCTGAAATACAGTACTCATACGACCAGTGTCGCCTGATGATCACCGACTATATGAATAACGGGGCGGCGAATGGACAGGCAGTGTATGTGAACAACAAGGGAAAGAACAGGAACTGGCCAGATGGCGTTGGTTGCCTGGAAAGGGACAATTTAAGTCTTAAAGTAACAGGGCCTAAATGGCAAAGCTGCACCACCTTCGGCACTTCCTACGGGTACCTGGCTGCTGAAGAAGATCCCGATTATCCGCACAGAAAGAGAAGCGTGGAAGGAGTTATTCATGAAATGGTAGAAGTCATCAGCCGCAACGGTAACTTCCTGATCAATATCGGGCCAAAAGGTGACGGAACAATACCTGCCTGGCAGGAAGAGCGCCTTCGTGCCATGGGTGATTGGTTGAAAATTAACGGGGAAGCAATCTACGGAAGTCGTTACTGGAAAGTGAACGAACAGGAAAATGAATCCTTGTCCTTTACCACCAATGGCAAGAAATTATATGCCATCATGCGCGCTGAACCTACTGTTCCGTTTGTGATTGAAGCCACTTCAGGTTGGGAAAAGAAGCAGGTCAGGAAGGTTCGTTTGCTTGGATCGGATACAAAGGTCGCGTGGAAAATAACACCCGACGGGCTGCAAATCACCCCCCCCGGGGATTTAGGAAGCAGTTCTTTTGCCTGGGCATTCGAGATTCTAACCGACAGGGACCAGCACCACCCGAATGTGATCCAAACCGATGCAGATAAAGCATTTGAAGGAACAGAGAAAGGTTAGACCGGACAGTATATTAAATCTGGAACAACATGCACTACTAGGAGATCTCCCTTCAAAAAAATAGTTATTGATCTTGCGGTTGTAGATTCTTTGCCAACTTTCAATGCAAAGACGCCTCTTGTAGTTAAGCGAAAAGATAAAAAAATTAATGTAAAACATTAAATAAATTTTGCTAAACATTATTTTTAGTATATCTTTGTCTCCAACATTTAATCTTTTTAATATGAAATATATCACGCATAAACCCACATTGAGGGACATTACTATATGGTTTGTAGTCTTAGTAATCCTTGTCCTGGGTCCGGTTTCAATCGGTTTATATTTAGAACCCGGAAATCCTGCTTTGTTGATTGCCATATTTTTTATTCTGGGATTTTTCATGGTCAACCTAGTCCTTAGAAGATCGCTTTCCCTAAAAAGGTATTTTACGAGTCCTTTTAATCTTCTTACTTCAAAGGTTTGTTCAGAAAAGCTATTTGATATACCTAAAGCACTGATGTTCGAAAAAATTGTTGAGGTTATCAATCATTCAAAATTCAGATTAATAGAAGCCGATCAGGAAAAATTTGAAATTCTGGCCATTACAAATATTTCATGGATATCATGGGGAGAAAATCTGTATATAAGTTTTGAAACAGTTGGCGATGAAACAAAAATGAAATTTTGCTCTGTGACATTTTTTCAAATTACTTCATGGGGTAAAAACGAGAAGAACTATGAAGACCTGTTCAACGAAATTGAGAGTTCACTCACCGTATAAAAAATAAAGGATTATGGCGATAGTAGTGAACCTGGATGTCATGTTGGCGAAGCGAAAAATGAAGTTAAAGGAACTCTCCGAAAAAGTAGGTGTCTCAACGGTAAATCTGTCCATTTTAAAACAAGGGAAAGTGAAGGCTGTACGATTTACGACCCTGGACGCAATTTGCCGTGCTTTAGATTGTCAACCTGGTGATATTCTGGAATATGTAAACTAAATTGTCTCAATTAATAATAGGGCAATATTTAACTGCTATATAGTAATTCCCAGTGTAAATGAGCTCTGTTACGCCGTCATCTGTGAACAGTCTGATCCTATATCGATATGGATGTACTACATTGAATTACTATTAACAGCAATCTTATTTAATCCCGGGTTGAGGCAAATGGTCCCGGCCGACAGATTAACTGTTCTGCCATTAAGTGTGAACGTTGTTCGGGTAGATGAATCCAGTGCAAATTGAGTTTCCTTGTCCTATCCAAGGAGATAAGTATGGTTAAGTTCTGGTATCCCTCCACAATTAGCGTGTTGTTGATTGAGGTCCCGACAGAAATCTGGATGCGTGATCCATTTCGCTGCTTTTATTGTTTGACCAGTTTCATATACCGGCGTTTTTGACCCACAGCTTCGAGCACATAAATGCCCGGGGTCAATTTGTCGAGTTTGAGACTGCATGATACGCCGTTAATCTGATCTTTTTGAATGACACATGCACCGTTAAGATTCAGAATCCGAATTTGCTCAACCTGTTCACTGGCATGAAAGCGGATGGTAATGTATTCATGAGCCGGATTTGGAAAGACCTGCAGTACTGCTGTCTCAAGGTTTTCGACCGATTCGACAAATTCGACCTTCAGGCCAAAAGTTACCGAGGCGCTGGATCCTTCGGGATCTTCGGCGTGTATTTCAATGATAAGGGAATCTGCATCATTATTTTCAGGTGTCCCGGAAAAGGTCCGGGATGTTGCGTCAAATGTCAACCAACCAGGCAACGCGGATCCATTTGCAAGCCCGGAGGAAACCACCAGGTCTTCAATTCCATCCTGATCATAGAAAAGATCTTCAGGATAGGTGTAACTGTAGGATAGTCCTGCCTGGATGGATTGCGGAGTTGTAACTGATTCGGTTACCTGGACAGGATCGTTGGTATCCAGGAGTTTCAGGGTGAATGAGTCTTCAAAATAATCATTGCTGGGATCCATGATTCCTATATGAATGATGAATACAGAATCAGTTTCATAGTCACCAACAGCGAGAAATTTTACATCCTGGCCATCCAATGCAAACAGGTGATTGTCTTTATCATTTGATCCGTCTCCGGGGATCAGCCCGAATCGAAAATTTCCTGCATCCTCGGGATCTGGATCCCTTCCGGAAACAGTGGCGACCACGCTGGCAGAGTCGAGATTCTCTTCAAAAGTTAGATTGCTTAACCACAGGCTGTCAGGAGGGGTGTTGATCTCATAGGCTCCCATGTCCACATTGCCTGACAGGATCCTGGTATGTCCTTCAAAATCTTCCGGGGCTTGCGGTTCAAATGAATTTGTACCGGTATTGTAACATGGTGAATTTTTCCCTATGTGAAGCAGGGTGTCTAAAAACAGCGGGTCTGCATTTATATTGTTTCCAGCATCAACGAAACCAGTCAGTGTGCCTCCTTCGATATCGCTGTAAGAGATACTGGCCACTCCCATTTGTGAAGCAACGGGCATGATGCCATTCCCCCAGAAAATGCAATTGGATACCAGGAAATCATCATTATTCAGTCCCCGGTTATGAATAGCTCCGCCATAGGTGCCGGCTCCATACCTGGAATAGTTGCCTGAAAAGGTACAATTGGTAATTCGCTTGGTGGTGGCTGGTTTGTTGCTATGATAAAAGGCAACT
>CAZOXI010000367.1:0-4261 GCA_964583445.1 uncultured Bacteroidaceae bacterium
GAATAGTTGAATGTTGAGAATCCAAGGTTACGCAGTAATCCCAGGAAGGGGTCCACTCCATAATTTTTCAGCATAATCACAGAGGGAATATTCAGGGAACGGCTCAGCGCTTCATATGCCGGAACAGCACCTTCATACTGACGGTCATAGTTTTTAGGTGCATACCCGTTATAACGCACCGGCACATCAGGAACGAGCATTGCCGGCAAAATCTCCCCATTGTCGAGCATCCCGGCAAAAAGAAAGGGTTTAAGAATGCTGCCGGTGCTTCGACGCGCACGAATCACATCCACACTGTTCCCATGGTCTCCCCCGTCGCGGTCCCGGGTGTTCCCGATATAGGCCAGTACCTCCCCGGTCTCCACCTCCATAACCAGGCAGGCCATATTATGTATTTCATTGGCTCGCAATTGCTCCTGGCGGATCTCTGCCAGGTCATTGACCCGGTCCTGCAGTCGCATGTCCAGGGTGGAATGCAACCGGTTCCGGGCGACCTCCAGCATGACCTGGTCGGTCAGGTGTGGTGCCAGGTCAGGCAATTGCAGGGGTTCCCCGGGCAAAGGTTCCCGGATTGCAAGCCTGCATGTGAGCGAGTCCAGTTTTCCCCGGTCACGCAATACCAGGAGCAACCGGTCGCGTTTTTGTTTCAAAGCAAACCTGTTCCTGCCGGGGTGGATCAATGCCGGCGCATTGGGAAGTACCGCAAGTAAGGCAGATTCGGACCAGGTGAGGTGATGTGGTGCTGTTCCAAAATAGCGCCATGCCGCAGCTTCCAGTCCCACCACGTTCCCGCCGAAAGGTGCATGATCGGCATACGTCTTCAATATTTCCTTCTTGGAAGCCGAACATTCGTAACGAAGGGCCAGCCATACTTCAATAAGTTTCTGACGGAGGTTCCGGGGTTTGTTTTTCCTGGACATACGCATCACCTGCATGGTGATGGTGCTTCCCCCACTCCGGATCTCCCTGGCTTTCAGGTTCTGGATCAATGCCCTGAACAAGCTTCCGGGATTCACCCCCGGGTGTATAAAGAAATACTGGTCTTCGAATGCCACCACTGCTGCAGCATACTTTTCCGGAACTGAATCGATCCCGGGGAAACGCCATTGTCCGTCGGGAGCAATACGTGCACCGAGCAACTCTCCCTGCCTGTCGTAAACCGCGGTTGACAATGGATCATAGAAAAGATCTGCTGGAAGCGAGATCCAGAAAAGCAGTAGCACCACAACGAGTGCAACTGCCACGTACCTGTATTTTTTCCACCACTTTCTCGTCCTCATTGATCACGCACTGTCAAAAATTATGCATTCCAGCATTGCCGGGGTCGAAAACTCAGAATTTTCAGTCATTACTTACGTGTTAAAACCTCGATCCACTTCCCCGGGATGACTGTCTGCACATCGTTTTTATACATCTCTTCCGCCTGGACAGAAGGGAGATAAAACCTGCCCTGGTATGCTGCATTCAGCCTGATGGAAAAAGTTTTGGACTTGTTGGGCGGCAAGGTAAAGTAGGTCATTACCCTGTCGTCACGGATGTCCTGGTATGTGAATGACTGATCTGCACCGGTCGTGTTGAACAGTCTTTCGTTATGGATTTCCCATCCCGGGGGAAACATTGTAGTGAGCGCAACATTGTCCAGGTGGCCCATCGTGCCTGGATTATATACCCTGTAAACCGCCCTGAAATCTGTCCCTTGTGTAACCTGTTCCGGGGATAACCGATTCTCTTCCATATCGGTATAATATACTTGCACCCGCAGGTTATTTTCCATGGCCTGTTCTTCCCCCGGTGTTGGCAGACCGGTGTTGATGATCCGAACGAACATCATGCCACCGGTCTGGTTTTCCACTATGATGGTTCCTTTTTCCGACGTGTCAGGGTCAAAAGACACCTGGGCAAGCGGCAGTCCTGTTTCGGCCTGTTGTTTGTCATTTTCGTTAAACGCAAAGGTGAATTTCAGCCGGTTGTCCGATGTGTTGCCCCCGGTAAATTTGGCTACAGCCACCAGGCTGTATGCTGTTGCCTGGGTGTTCATCCACCGGCCTGAGCTCAGTCGTTCGGCGATCTGCTCCAGCAGCAGTACCCCGTTTTCCTTCATCCCGATCAGGATCATGGCCTCGAGGATCATGGCCTGATCGCGCGTCCGGCTGCCAAAGGTATACCTGGAATCATAATATTCCTCCACCTGTGTGGGTACCTGGGTGATCAGCTCGCGGGCTGTCTCCTTCTGACCTGCAAGTGCATATGCAGCGGCAAGTCTCCATTTTGCTTCCGGTAACAAGTCTGTACGCTCCCGCAGCCTGTTCATGGATCCGATCTCTGCATTTCCTGACAATGCAAGGGTAAAGAGCCTGTATGCCTGGAGGAGCTGCTCCTGCCTGATCTCATAGGTATTCGTCGACCCGGCGATATTCCATCTCCTGGCCGCTTTGCGCTGGTATTTTCTCCATGATTGCAATACAGATTCGGAAACATCATATCCTTTTTCCATTGCCTCCATCAAGAAATGCCCGGCATACGAGGTTCCCCAATCCGAAGCCTTAATGGATCCCGGCCAATAAGAGAATCCGCCTGCAGGAAGCTGGAAACTGGTGATCCTGTTGATGGCATTTCTTACATTATTTTCCGCTTTCCGGGCAGCCTGATCATTTAATTCCACCACATCACCGAGGAACAATTGCGGGAAAGCTGCAGAGGTAGTCTGTTCAACACACCCATGTGGATAACGCAGCAGGTATTTAAGTCTGCGTCCAAAATCGATCGGTGGGATATTGGATACCTCCAGCATCAGCTCATTGGTACCCGGCATACCCACGTAATTAAATTCTTTCCGCACCGTTTCACCAGCCTCAAGGGCAACAGTGATGAAGTTGGTCACCGGCGGATTCGAAGAATGCACGTTCATCTCGACATCATACGCTGCGCTGTGCTTTCCTGAAACGGCTTCGATGTGCACGGTTCCCACACCTGTTTTTTCCGGTGTCTTCAGCATAAAATCAATGATCCTGTCACCTGTGCCATTAAAAGAGACCGTCTTTTTCTTTTCAAAAGGGATCAGCATATCGTTTGTTGTGAGGGTGATCTCCACCTCTCCGATCCCCTCTTCCATCACGAATACATTTACCGGCAGTGCTACTTCTTCTCCGGGACCCAGCACCCGTGGCAGGGTAGCCAGGAGCATAAGTGGTTGTTTTACAGGTGTGGTCTTTTCGGTATGGCCATAAGCTTCCCTGTTCCCGGCGATTACCATGGTCCTGACCGACCCGATATAATTGGGGATCGTGATCTCATGTACATTGCGTTTTGTTTCGAGGGTAAACGGACCCAGAAATTCAACCATGGGCGGAAAGCGGTTGGCATCTTTTGCTCCCTGACCGGTCTCATCCATTCCCCCACCGATGCTGTAAATACCATCGATCCTCCCCCCGAATGCACCGAGTACCTCTTCAAACATATCCCAGGTTTTCACCCCCAACGCTTCTTTGGCAAAGAAGGCAGACCACGGATCCGGAGTTTTGAACCGCGTGAGGTCCAGCAATCCTTCATCCACCATCGCGATGGTATAGGTCATTTGCTTGTTGTATTTCTCCGTCACCTCGAGCCGCACCTTACTTTCCGGACGCAGTTCATCCGGCATTTTCAGTTGCGGGTATAGCCGGGTAGCGGGATCTTCGACCCTGATGGGGATCACACCGAACATCCGGATCGGGAGGTCGTTCTCCGTATTTTTATGTGGCTGGATCAGCGAGGCAAACACATAAATATTTGGTGTCATTTCCGGGGTGATCGGCAAGTTATATTTGGTCTCTGATCCGCTGGTTTCAATCCATTCCTGTCGCAGTATACCGCTGCCTTTCTCCAGGCTCACCAGGATACGTCCCTGTGTGGATGAAGGTATGGTGATCATTGCTGTTTCACCGACAGTATAGGTTTTCTTATCAGAGCTGAATGTCAGTACCGAAGCGGCATCCGGATCACCTTTTCTTGCTCTTCCTGCCCATCCTGGCCAGTCGATATACACGATCTTTGCTGCACTATGTCCGCCTTTATCCCTTACCACGACCAGGTACCGTCCCCATTCAGGATAATCGATCCGGAAACTGAACCCACCTTTTCCATTGGTCGTATTGATGGTCGTCTCGTAGACCGGGGACCTGGTATTGCTGCCCATATAAGAGGCGAGGTTCTCATAGGATGCATCCCACCACCATCTCCAGGAAAGCTTGTATACTTTTGCTTCCAGTCCAAGTTTTGTCAC
>CAZOXI010000368.1:0-4251 GCA_964583445.1 uncultured Bacteroidaceae bacterium
CGGGTTTCCAAACGATTACCGGGCGTTCATGGCACTGGAAAATAAAATGGATCCCTTCAGGTTGTATTCCTACCTGCGTGCATTTGCAGAAGGTGATGTAGCAGAAAGAATTGAGATCAACCGGGAAGGTGTCCAGGGCATTATAAGTGATATGGAAAGACTGATCAGGACGATTGATGCAGACTATGCACCATTGAAAGATGCCATTGATTTCCTTGCAAGTGATGATCCACGGTTCCAGGATTCGCGTTATTTTATTCCGGCTAAGAAGTTTATAGTGCCGGTGGATACTGCGGAACTGAGCGATATGATAAAGACAGAGGGAATTGAACCCTACCTGGTCGATCAGGTGAGGTTCAGCCTGGGAGAGGAGGTGATCTACAAGAATTCCATTGCGCAGCTGGACATGATTGCCAATAATAACTGGGAGCGCCCGATCTATTTTTCGAATACGGTTTCCAACGACAACTTCCTGAACCTTGATGAATCATTTGTACAAGAGGGACTTGCATACCGTGTAGCCCCCATTAATATCGAAAATTCTACAATGTTGGGGGTGGTGGATACCGACCGTATGTACCAGCGACTGGTTGAGGAATTTGAATGGGGCGGATTGGACAATCCCGATGTATATATGGATGAGAACAATGTGCGGATGACTATCAAGTATCGATATGCTTTTGCCACCCTGGCCCGCGCGCTGACTGATGAAGGTGATGATGAAAAAGCTGTCGAAGTGTTGGATTATTGCATGGACCATATGCCGCACGATCGGATACCATTCAATTTTTCAATAGTGCCATTGATCCAGAGCTACTATGCTGCAGGTGCCATTGAAAAAGCCCTGGAGTTGACAGAACAGATGGAGCAGATTACAGAGCGGGAACTGGAATATTTCAGCCAGGTGATTCGTTCAAAACCAGCCAAAGCTGCGAAAATGCAGAATGATTTTCTCCAAATGATCCGTGACCTGAACACGCTGAGCAGTATTGCCCGCGGATACGGTGAGACCGATACAGCGCTCCGCTTGCAGGAAAAAGTGGAAACGTTCGTGCCTGTTTTTGAGCAATATTTCCGACCCTGATGCTTATTGCAAAAATTCCGCGTTTGCTGCGCAAGACCTTCAGATCACTGACGTGGGAAATGCCTGCGGAGGACAGGGAGGTGTACCTGACCTTTGACGATGGGCCAACGCCCGAAGTTACCGAATGGGTGCTTGACAGGCTTGACGAGTACCAGGCAAGGGCCACGTTCTTTTGTCTTGGCAACAATGTGGAAGCAAATCCCGGGATATTTGAGATGATAAAAGCTAGGGAGCATGCGTTGGGAAATCATTCCTATTCGCATAAAAAAGGTTTCAGAACCTCCGTCCGCAGTTATATTAAAGATGTGGACCGGGCGGCGGAGCTGATACAATCCGATTTATTCCGGCCTCCTTATGGCAGGATCCGGCCCGCCCAGGTCAGGGCACTGAATAAGAAATACAGGATCATCATGTGGTCGGTGCTGAGTGTGGATTATGATCCCGGTTTGCAGGAAAAGCAGGTAATCAGGAATGTAGTAGAAAATGTCCGTCCAGGCTCAGTTATTGTCTTCCATGATTCCCTCAAAGCAAGAAAAAACCTGTATGCCGCATTGCCCGAAGTGCTTGAATTCCTTCGCAGGGAAGGCTACCAGACTGGCGTGATTACCTGAACACCAGGTCTCCGAAGTGAACATATGCGATGAGAAGTAGCCAGCTCCAGATCATCAGTTCGTGCAGCCAGTTGGTTTTTTTCTGCATAAAAAAATTAGAAAAAAGGTATGCTACGGGGATCGCCACAAGTGTGAGCACCTCTGCCCTGAACCCTGAAATAAATGTATAGAACAGGAGGCAATAGAGGAACAGTATGAACAGCACCTGGTAGAGTTTTCGTACCATGATCTTTCTGAACTGGAACCTGCTGATGAGGTGGATGCTGGAAATAAGTATCATCAGGATCAGGTATCCCAGCAGCAGGTAGACGGATATGTCGAAGTCTGAAAATTCCCTGAGTGAGAAGGCCAGGTTCCTTTCGAGCAGTCCGGGCAGGATTGCCAGGTCATCCTTGATCACCCAGTAATAGGTAACGAAGAACAATCCCAACATAATGAGTACCAGCAATGGATTGATGATGCCCCGCCATTTGAGGGGCCTGATAATGGATGCTGTGATCCACAGGAAAGGGATGAACCAGATGATTTTTAGATAAAAAAGGCTGCCGAGTGCCAGGATGAGTGTAGCATTGAACAGCGCCAGGGGTTCGGCCCTGTGCTCCTCGCCGCGAATGAGCATCAGCAGTGCCATGACCAGAAACGGGGTACTCACCAACACAGGATTCAGTTGCAGTGCAGGTGGCCAGGAAGCCGAGATTAACAGGAAGAAAGCAGCGGGCATGTAAGCGCGTTCATCAAGCAGGAAGTGGAGCATATTCAACCTGAGGATCAGCAACATAATGATCACGTATATGAATATACTGACAATCAACGCAAGAATCTTTTTTGCTTCGATGACACCGAATGTGACCTGGTAGAAGGGCATGGCGATAACTTCTCCTGGTTCCGGCAATGCAATGAAGGACCTCAGCCAGGTGAGTGCAATCAGTATGACCAGGAAGAGGATTCCCGGGAACCGGTTATTTTTTAACAGTTGAAGTAGCATAGCGTTGGCTGGTAACCCGGTTTATTTTTACAGATCGAATCCAATATCTTTCCTGTACTGTTTTTTATCAAAGGCGATCACTTCGGCGTTTTTATAGGAGTTTGACAGGGCTTCCTGCATATTTTTTCCATAGGAGCTGACTGCGATGACCCTGCCCCCGTTGGTGAGGATCTCTTGTCCGTCAATTTTTGTGCCGGCATGGAACGGGATACTGCCGTCGACATGCTCCAGCCCGGTAATTTTTTTGCCTTTTTCATAGCTGCCCGGGTAGCCTCCGGAGACCAGCATCACGGTCGTGACCGTTTGCGGGTCGATCTCCAGGGAGACCTCATCCAGGGTGCCTTCTGCTGTGGCCTTCAGCAGGTCGACAAAATCGGTTTGCACCCTGGGGAGCACCACTTCTGCCTCCGGGTCGCCCATTCTGACATTATATTCGATGACATACGGGTCGCCGTCAACGTTAATCAGTCCGAAAAAGATAAATCCTTTGTAGGGAATTCCTTCACCTTTCAATCCATCGATTGTGGGTTGTATGATCCTGTGCTTTACCTTCGACATAAATGCATCATTAGCGAAGGGTACAGGGGATACCGCTCCCATTCCACCGGTATTGAGCCCGGTATCTCCTTCGCCTATCCGTTTGTAATCCTTTGCTTCGGGCAGGATGACATATCCTTCTCCGTCGGTGAGCACAAACACTGAGAGTTCCACACCGTCCAGGAATTCTTCCACCACTACTTTTTTTGATGCCGCTCCGAATTTACCACTGATCATGTTTTCGAGTTCCTGTTGTGCCGCTGCCAGGTCGTCCAGGATCAGTACTCCTTTCCCTGCTGCGAGTCCGTCAGCTTTCAATACATAAGGAGGTTTTATTTTTTCCAGGTAATGCTGTCCTTCGTGCAGGGTGTAGTCCAGGAATGTCCTGAAATCACCCGTGGGGATATTGTATTTTTGCATGAACAGCTTGGCAAAATCCTTGCTGCCCTCCAGTGTTGCACCGGCTTTTGTGGGACCGATCACCGGGATTTGATTCAGTTCTTTGTCGGCCAGGAAGAAATCGTGCACTCCAGCTACGAGCGGGGCTTCGGGTCCGACCAGTACCAGGTCGACCTGGTGTTCCAGGGTTGCATTTTTCACCGCATTGAAATCTTCTGTATTTATATCTAGGTTGGTTCCGAGGGAGGCTGTTCCCGCGTTACCCGGGGCGATGAACAGGCGGGATAGTTTGGGACTCTGGGCGATTTTCCATGTCAGTGCATGTTCACGTCCGCCTGATCCGAGGATGAGGATATTCATGATGCAGTATTTTTCGGGTTATTGGGTACGAAGATAGGAAAATTTAAGGTACGGGGAGAAAGGTTTTGGGTGGATGAAGGGGTTGTAAGGCTGGATACGGGACATTGGAAAATGAATGAATGCAAAAAGGATTAAAAGATGCTAGCAATGGGGTAGTGGATGAAAGGGTGTAATAGAGCCAACCAGGGATGAGGTATAAATCAGAGCAAAAAAAAGCGAAGCTTGCGGCTCCGCTCTTTCCTAAGTGTCGTGTATAGAGTGATATTACTTGATGA
>CAZOXI010000369.1:0-4249 GCA_964583445.1 uncultured Bacteroidaceae bacterium
TGATTTCCGTGTAACTACTTCAGGTAAAATATTTCGGAAGTTCTGGCTGGATGAATTTCCCATGCTCGCCAACTGGCTGATCAGAGATACAAAACTTGTAGGTGTAAGGCCATTGTCAGAGCACTATTATAACCTTTACGATACAGACCTGCAGGAGCTGCGCATCAAAACCCGCCCTGGGCTGATCCCTCCATTCTACGCTGATATGCCTGAAACCCTGCAAGAGATCCAGGATAGTGAAAGAAAATACCTGGAGGCCTATTTTCAACATCCCATCCGGACCGACTGGAAGTATTTCTGGAAGGCCGTCTATAACATTGTTTTTAAAAATGCTCGATCTTCCTGAACCCGTGTATTATGGTTTTTTATTAAGATTGGCAAAAAAAACAATGTACATTTGTAAAACTTTGAAATCTAAACAGAAAAATGGCTGAAAATATCTACCCGGTCTTTGACCGTATCTATGACCGCAAAGTAAAAGAGGAAATTCTAAGACAAAATGCCCGCGTGATCTGGTTCACCGGACTTTCAGGCTCCGGAAAAACCACGCTGGCTGCAAACCTGGAAAAAGAGTTGTTCTTTCGCCGCTTCTTTTGCCAGGTGCTGGACGGAGATAATATCAGAGCAGGAATCAATAATAACCTGGGGTTTAATGATACTGACCGGATTGAGAATATTCGTCGGATTTCTGAAGTCTCTAAATTGCTGGTCAATGCCGGGATCATCACCATCTGTTCTTTCATCTCACCTACCAACGATATACGTGAACTGGCACGTAATATTATTGGTGCAAATGATTTTATCGAAGTGTACCTGAGCACACCCCTGGATGTATGCGAAAAGCGAGATACCAAGGGACTATATAAGCGTGCACGTGCAGGCGAGATCAATGATTTCACTGGTATTTCAGCACCTTTTGACAAACCAGCATGCCCTGATATCGAGTTGGACACTTCCAAATACAGCATCAGGGAATGCGTGGACAAGATCTTCGATACGATCATAGACCGCATAACGCTCTAACGGAAGAGGAACATGTTCCATCATTCTATAACAATTGCCACTGTTCTCATAACCGGCCTGATCCTGAATCCTTCCGCCAGGGGACAACATATTCCAACCCATATTTCCAACGAGGGAATCTATGAATTCCTGGATGAAATGGCGGGGTTGCGACTTATTGATCTGAATAGCAACATCAAACCTTTTTCCAGGTCTTTAATTGCGGATAAACTAAATGAAGTGTCAGATAACAGGGCCCTCTTGACTTCCAGGCAGCTCCGTGAACTCGTTTTTTATCTCAAGGATTATCATTCTTCAAATATCGAAATAACTTCCAGGGATCTGCCACCAGAGACTTCATGGCTCTGGATAAACAAACAACCTGCTGACCGACTACATTTTTTTCAATATACTGACTCATCGTTTCGGATTGCAGCCAACCCTATCCTTGGCGGAAATTTATGGTCCAATCAGGATGGTACTTTCCACCACTGGTGGAACGGGGCTGAAGCATATGCTTCTTATGGTAACTTCGCTTTGTTTGCTTCCTTCAGGGATAACCATGAATCTGTCTATCTGACAAATCGTGATTACCAGAATCAAAGAATAGGTTTTTCAAATTACAAGGCTTTCTGGGGTACCACAAAACGTGACTACTGGGAGGTCAGGGGTGGAATTTCCTATGAGTGGAATTGGGGACACATCGGGCTCCTGATGGACCAGTTCTCCTGGGGTGATGCCTACAACGGAAGCAATATTTTTTCAGGCAGGACCCCTGCTTTTACACGGATAGACCTACAGCTGAATCCAGTAGATTGGATGCAATTCAATTACATACATGGCTGGCTGATTTCAGAGGTTATTGATTCAACACTGTCATTTTGGGTTAATAATGCTTACGGATCAGAATACCGCGAGGTTTACCATCCAAAATTTTTAGCAGCTAACTTGTTTACTTTACGCCCATTTAAGCATTTTCATATTGGAGTGGGAAATTCAGTGGTATATGATTACCGGTCACCACATGCGGCCTTTTTCATCCCGGTGATGTTCTGGAAACCACTTGACCATACCCTGAATGCAATGATCAATAACATGAACTCTCATCTGTTCATAACAATGTCTTCCCGAAATATAAAAGGCATGCATCTTTATGGTTCTGCCTTCATTGACGAAGTACAGGTGGGTCGTATCTTCAGAGATGGTGAATATAATTTCAGTTCATTTAAGGTCGGTACAAGTTTTATCCCGGCACTCATTCACAATACGCTTGGTAACCTCAGACTGACTTTCGAATATACATGGTCCAACTCACTGGTATACAGACATAATACACCTACAACAACCTTTGAATCCAACAGTTACAACCTGGGACACTTCCTTGAAGACAATGCACAGGACATCTATGCAGCAATTGAATTCAAGCCATGGTATACATTGAAAGTGAAAGCCTACTATAATCAATCCGTAAAAGGCCCGGATCATACCCTGTTAGGTACCATGCCACGAACCACGATAACACCTTTGGATCCTGTTGTCTGGGAGAGTACCAGGATTGGCCTCTCTGCCTCCATGCAGGTTATTCATGATCTTTACCTCAGAATAGGCTATGAATACAGAACTGTAACCGGAGATCAGGAATGGATTGAACAGTGGACACCATCAGTATACTGGGGAGAGACAGCAACACTGAATATCGGGTTGAATTATGGTTTTTAAATTGAAGCACACGCGATTGTTACAGTATTTTTGGACAACTGCATTTTTCGGCTGGGCAGCAATCTTATTGATCCTCTCCGTTCTTCCCTCAAATGATATAGTCAGGCAAACAAGTGAAGTAACCAGCTTTCGCCTTGATTTTCTGGAACACTTCATTGTCTTCATGATGTTTGGATTGTTATTTGGGTTCTGGCGGAGAGACTTATTGCAATCCAGGAACCGTGAGACACTTTTTCTTCTCTTTTTCGGCGGGATATATGCCGCATCAACAGAAATGGTTCAGATTGTTATCGAAAGCAGATCTTTCAATCCGGCAGACCTGTATTTCAATCTGGGAGGTCTACTACTCGGGGCAGCGATCACAAGAATATATATATTTAAATAGTTATTTATATAAATATTAAAATATATATTTCTTTAAGTAACTAAAAAATAAGGGTTTAATAGACTTTCCTTATTGTACTTCAATTTCCCGTCTTTTTTCCACCTGGCAGCAAATTTCTCCTGGCTATTACTCACTTTTTCCACCTCTTTTAACCTGAAAACGTTTTTCCCGGCACCGGATACCACTGCATGCGCAGCCGCGACATCCCATTCCATAGTGGGCCCCAGCCTGGGGTAGACATCCGCCTCTCCTGTAGCAACCATGCACAGCTTAAGGGATGATCCTTTGGAGACGATTTCAATTTCCCCTTTTTTATCCCTGATCTGCTCGAGATACTGCTTTGTTTCATCATTAAGGTGACTCCTTGAAGCCACCACTCGAAATGGTGATTCAGAAGCCCCACCTGATCCGCCAACAGGGAGCCTGGTTTCGATTTGCTTCACATCTTTCAACCGTATATCATTGGACAGATGATGGTTCAACAACCACGCACCTTCCCCTGGAATGCCCACGTATAAATTCCCCAGGACAGGAGCATAGACGACTCCATACACCGGATTCCCCGAGGAAATAAGCGCAATGTTTACTGTAAACTCGCCATTGCGTTTTATAAACTCTTTCGTGCCATCCAATGGATCCACCAGCCAGAATTGCTCCCATACTGACCTGGCACTATATGGAATATCCCTGCCCTCTTCCGAGAGAATCGGAATATCCGTACTTTCCAGGTAAGAAATGATGACATTATGTGCGGCTCTGTCTGCTTTGGTCAAAGGCGAATGATCCTCCTTTTCTGTCACCTGGAAATCATCACCCCGATAAACCTCCAGAATGGCCTGCCCGGCCTCAACAGCTGCATTGATGGCAGTATTATATAATGCTTCGTGCATCTGGTTATTGTTTGTAATATTCAACAACTCTTTTAATCACCTCGTCAATAGGTTCAAATTCATATTTCAGGGCTTCCCGCACTTTTGAATTGTCGAACCTGACAACATTTCTTGCTGCCCTGACGCGCTCTTTCGTGAAAGTATGTTCACCGATGCGAAAGACCTTGCTGAAAAACCAGTCGGCTCGCCAGGCGAGTTCAGACATGAATTTTGTACCTTCAATAGTTGGCCTCTTCCGGTCCATTTCATCAGC
>CAZOXI010000370.1:0-4237 GCA_964583445.1 uncultured Bacteroidaceae bacterium
ACCAAAATTCACTGCCTCTGTAACATCGAACCCGAAAGATGCATACCCATAGGGCCATTCTCCGATAAATTGTCCGTTCAGGTATATCCTGGCATGGCTCATGGCCCCGTCGAACTCCAGGTGAATACGTTTCTCTTTATAAGAAACCGGTATATCCAGCGATTTACGGTACCATCCCACCCCAATGTGCGGTAATGCCCCGGTGCGTCCGACACGAATCCTGGGTTTCCTTTCACCATCTTCTATCACTGTTGTTTCCTGTACATCGATGGTTTTGTCAAACTCGCCCGAAATGGCCCAGTCGTGGGGAATGGAAACGGTTTCCCAATCCGCCGTGTTTATTTCGGTATCTTCTGCCCCGGACACCTCTTCATTGATAAATTTCCACTCTTTGTCCAGAAGAAAAGTTGTTCTTGAAGTCTGGTTCGTTGAACAGCTTATAAAAATGGGGAGCAGGAGTAACGAGATGATATAATGCTTCATTGCCATAGATTTAATTATGCTGGATTTCTTTGCCTATATCTATTTAGTGTCTGTCCATAAAGTCACATTGACTGTATTGACAAACTCTATTTATTCAACACATTTTAGCGGACCTAAAGATATGATGCAAAATAATCGCAATGGTAAAAGTATAAGATTTTGGATAGTACGGATTTTAATCCTTTCCCAAGTTATTTTGATTATGTTCCAGGTGGAATGAAATATGTAAAGGATGATGCTTTATGAAAGCAACAGTTATCGCCAAACCCGGCACGATAATTGGTTGCCGTACAGCACTTTCTTTATTGCAGCAAGAACACTTGAACTTGTCTGTTTATTCAAAAAAGTTGCTGATCCGTTTATCGCGATGGGTTGTGCAGTAGTTTAAATGCTCCGGTGTGCAGCCCATTATCTGAGATCAGCTGAATGACCAATATGCCCCGATGATCCGGACCTGTCAGCTGTTGGTTACCCATCATGCTTTCGCTTGAATGGATGATCCTGCCTGTCATATCAAATATCCGGGCCTTATACTCTGCTGAAGGATCATCGGGTTGTATAAAGATGGTCCCGTGTGACGACCATACAGTAAATCCTGAAACCAGGGATGCCTCATCTATTCCCAACAATGGTCCTGTTTGCACCACTTGGGGCCATTCATCCGCCGGAGCAGATACCCTCCCGTCCATATCTGCTGCATAATAAAGGTAATATCCACCTGGTAATCCTTTTGTTGAGATGGGCACGGGCGTATCTGCCACAGGAGCATCCACTTTTCGTCCCATGTTATTCGCAACAGCCTGATCAAGATCACTTACGCTCTGGTAGGCATTGAAATAATACTCATCTTCATTCAACCTCATTAGATAGATCGAACCGGGCCTGCTGCTTGATGCCTCCAGGGTCCCGTCTTCATTATTAACCGTTGTCGTAATACCACTTACTACCGGCGTCAGATCAGGTTCAATGAATGTTGCAAAAGTCATTCCCTCCAGTGCTTTCCCGGAAGTATTCAGCATATTCTCTACATGCACTATTACAGAGGAGTATGCAGGCAGCAATCCGATACCATCAAATACCAGCATTACGGAAGTATCGCTCATTACACCTACTGAAAATGCTGCCCCTGCAAATCCTGCATCTCCCCCCACGGAAAAGTTGTCCGGATCTGCAAGCTGATCAACGAATGGCATATTAAAGGACAGGACAAAAGAGGAGTCATTTACTTTCTTTAATGTTGGATAGACAGCGAATATCCTGACATCATTTAATCTTGCATCCAATTGCGCCTGGTAAAGTGATTCAGGAAAAAGGCCGGGCTGTTTGTGGCCAACCCAAATTCCATCCGGTCTTGCATACCTTCCGGAATTTTTTTCTCCCATGAAACCGAAATTATAGTTTTTTGCAGATACCCAGGGGCTCTGGCAGGCAGAAGATGCGCCTTTACAATTCCAGAAAACCTGGTTGGCACCTGCCCAGCCATGTCCGGATCCGGAATCTCCACGGTCCTGCACATTGATACTTCCGTCTGTTACAATAAGATCGTATAACGTACCCATGGCCCACCGGTGATGCGGGCCGGTATCAGCAAAAGTATTGGTTACAGTGCAATTGGTGAATACATTGGGACCACGAACCCGCGAACCGGTAACAAAATCATGCCTGCCCTCATCAGCAGAGCAATCCTTAACCAGGTTCATCGACCCCCCGACATTAAATGAATAACGACGTCCGCCAGATATTCTGGATTTTGGTTTCCTGCAATGGCAGTCCTCAACCGTAATCAGCCGGGCAGCTTTATCAATGGAGGTACATGCATACCCAAAATACCAGGAAGTAACACTTCGTGCCCAGGCGTGCTCAACTGCATTGAATTTGATTGCCACCCATGCGTGGTCTTCATCGTTGTCTGACTTGTAAGCCGATTTCAAACAGAGCTCCTCAACACCCACCCTATTTATTCGATCGGAGGTGCATTTGTGTACTGATCCCCCTCCATACTTTGAATCCATGGCCATCACCACCGGGTTTCGAAAAAAGATCGTATCGCCTACTACCTTAGTAACAAGTCTTTCAAAATAGAAGCTGTATGATGATGGTTTCCATTGCTTGGTTGCTCCGTCAGGATTCGGGATCTGGTCCATTCTGAGGTCAGATATCCAGTTGGAAGTCCCCGGCCTGTAGAGTGCTATTTGGTCTCCTGCCCGGTAGTCGGAACCATCTTCCACGACAACAAATTTTCGGCCCAACGGAACATAATCTTCAATGATATTCACTTTAGAACTTAAGTCATCCCTCCTGCCACTGCCACTGCCAATGACAATAAAATCTCTTTTGCCGGTACCGGCTGCAACAACCACTGTACCATCATTCGTTGGACCCTCCCCTCTCAAAACCACTCCACTGGCCTTGATAAATATCTGCCCTTCAACGTGGTAGACTCCCTTTTTAAGGAGTATCGCTCCCCGGAATCCGTTTTCATCCGGATCCATTGCTTCCACCTGATCGATGGCTGCCTGGATGGTTGCTCTATCATCTCCCTCAACAGGGCTCACTTCAACGACTGACTGAACATCCGGGATAGCCTCATCACCGTACATATATCCCACATGGCTGAAATCAGGAATCACATTCCCCTGTTCATCCGGAGTGTAAGCTAATTTACCTTCCCAACCATAGTATACCTGTTCTGGCGACCATTGGGTGCTTTGAGAAACCACCTCGGCAGTCATCGCCTGGCAAGCAGCAATAGCTGCAATCAAAGCAATATGTAAATGCTTCATCATGCTTATTGAATAACATATGTGATAATTAATGATCCTCTACACGGGGAACCTATATACCGGTTAGTATTGTTCGCTTATTTCCATTTTCCAATTATCTTGACAGGTTATACGGTAGCTTATAAGTACCCACACTCAACCCGCTTTCAGAAACCAGGTGAACAATCAACATTCCACGAACTTCTTGAAGCCTCAGCTGTTGCGTACCCATCATGCTTTCGCTTGAATGGATGATCCTGCCTGTCATATCAAATATCCGGGCCTTATAATCTGCTGAAGGATCATCAGGTTGTATAAAGATGGTCCCGTGTGACGACCACACAGTAAATCCTGGAATCATGGACACCTCATCCATTCCCAATAGCGGACCTGTCTTCATAACCAATGGCCATTCAGCTGCAGGTTCTGATAACCTATCTTCCTCATCCACTGCAAAATAAAGGTAATATCCGCCAGGTAATCCCTGCGTTGAAATAGCCACAGGAGTATTTGCTGCAGGCACATCCACTTTTCGCCCAAGATTATCTGCCACTGCCTGCTCAAGATCATCCACTGTCTGGTAGGCATCCATGTAATTATAATCACCTGTATACTGCACCAGGTAGATGGACCCGGGCTTACTGCTTGAAGCCTCCAGTACACCGTCTTCATTGTTGACAACGGCATAATAACCAGTCACTACCGGCCTCAGGTCGGGTTCCACATAGGTTGCAGTGGAAATACCCTCAAGCGGATAGCCGGTAAGACTTTTCATATTATTCGCCTCAACTATTAATTCCGAGAACATTGGAAGAAGTCCGATTCCATCAAATCGCAGCCTGACGATACTGTCCTTGATAACAGAAGTTGAAAATGTGCCCTCCTCAAGTCCTGTATTTCCGCGAACAGAAAAGCTTTCAGGACCTGTAATAAATGGATTTACCGGCATATTAAATAGCATGAGGAAGGTAGAATCATTTACCTTCTCCAAT
>CAZOXI010000371.1:0-4237 GCA_964583445.1 uncultured Bacteroidaceae bacterium
ATGTAGAATTTCTCGATCAATTCGAGCTGATGCTTACCGGAAGTATCGCTTTTCATCAGCTGGTCCAGCAATTGCTCAATCTTTGGAAGCACATATGCAAGGTAGTAGGAATGGGTTTTTTGCAGGTAATCAAGGATGAGCTCCGGGGAGAATGACTGAAGCTCATTTTCAGGAAAATAATCCTCATTGTGATAGGTGTTGAGGATGGCCAGCACAAAATGAACATCAACATGAATGGAAGCACAAATCTCACCAATTGACATCTCCTTGTTGCCCAAGGAAATACCAAATCGGTTCAGCACGGGTAATAAATGATAGTTTGTTTCTACCAAATCTATAATCTGTGTGTTTTTCGTAAATAATTGCATGCCATTCTTTATTTGAAAAAGTACTGATAATGAATTTGATTGTTACTGCACCACAATCAGCCGTTCATGTGTCGTTTTGCCCGAAGTTGTGATCTCCACCAGGAAGACTCCCGGTGGTATTCCGCGAATTTCCATGGTTTCACCGGGATCTTTGGGTGTAAATTCCCTGACCAGGTCCCCCGAAGCATTAAAAACCCTGACTATTTCAGGCAACTGTCCATGTCCATTGGAAGACAGGTAAATATGATCTTGTGCAGGATTCGGATAAATCTTCCATGGCGAAGCAACCGGAGCAGTGAACCCGGTTGGTTCTTCCTCTGTGGTCAGTTTATATACAATTCCACTGGAAATACCAGCAACATATAGTTCTCCCTGCTGGTCTTCTCCAAAAGTAGTAAAGTTGTTTTCCGGAAACTGACCGTGCTTAGTTAACACCCATTGTCCGGAACTGTCGTGAAGTGAATAGAGGATGTCATTGCAATAATCAGAGAAAAAGTAATACCCATTCAGGGAGGGAAATTCAGTACCCCGGTACACATAACCACCGGTCACGGAACAGCCGTTATCCTCGCTATGGTAATACTGGTAAAGCGGAAATGTGTAATCACCGGATGATCCGCAATTGTCTGTATTAAATGGCGCTTCACCTTCATAACACCGCCAGCCAAAATTCAATCCTGCACCGGTTCCGGAAGGTACATAATTCACCTCTTCGATTGCATTCTGACCGACATCAGCAATCCATAGATCACCTGTCTGCCTGTCGAAACTGAAGCGCCATGGATTCCTGAGGCCGCTCGCCCATATCTCATCTGCAGCCACATCGTCTCTAATGTACGGATTATCGAGCGGAATGGAATAGGGTGTTCCATTATCAATATCAATACGCAACATTTTTCCCAACAGGGAAGTCAGATCCTGCGCATAGTTCTGGGGATCTCCCGATGCACCTCCGTCTCCCATCCCAATATACAGGTAGCCATCCGCACCAAATTTCAGGTCCCCCCCGTTGTGGTTGGAATAAGGTTGTTCTATGCTCAGAATTTCCTGCCTGCTTTCCGGGTCTGCCTGATCAGAATCTTCTGCTGATACACTGTACCGGGCAATGACCGTATTGCCGTCCAGATTTGTATAATTCACGAAAAAATATCCTTTTTCAGCATAATCGGGATGAAATGCAAGGCCAAGCAATCCCTGCTCTCCACCGGACCTGGTGATCCCTGAAATATCCAGGAAGGGTGTGGGTACAATGTTTTCAGCCCCGTCGATGATCCTGATCGTTCCCCCGCGTTCCACGATGAATAGCCGCTCATCCCCTGCATGTGCAATGGAAACCGGGTTGGTGAATCCTTCAGCAAAAACCACAGGGGTGACCTGGGCACTAATATTACTTGAGAAGAGTGTTATGATTATTACCAACAAGCATCCCTTGTTTTGCCGCAATGTGGATTCCCTCCTTAACTTTTGTATATCCATTAAGATGAAATTTAGGTAAGCATTCGATCTCCGAACGATAGTAAAACCCATGGATATGTGAATTGTTTGGAGGATGATTTATATTCCTTGTCCGCGACAGCTAAACATCAAAAGATATCCCGCACCGCGATACACTTGATAAATTTAATCCCGGGAATCTATCGGGATCCCCGGGATTAAATAAAAAATAACATCCGGACCGGAAACGTCCGGGCAATTTATGGTACCTCAGTCCAGGTCGAAACGATCCAGGTTCATCACCTTGTCCCAGGCGGCGATAAAATCCTGTACGAATTTCTCGCCTGAATCTTCACTTCCATAGACTTCAGCAATGGCCCGTAACTCAGCATTTGAACCAAAGATGAGATCCACACGTGTACCGGTCCATTTTTTGGCTCCGGTCGCACGGTCAGTGCCCTCAAATACCTGTTCTTCTTTCGAGGTTGCTTTCCAGGTGGTACCCAGGTCAAGCAAATTCAGGAAGAAATCGTTGGTTAGGGTTTCCGGGTTTTTTGTGAAGACACCATACCCGGACTGATCGTAATTCGTATTCAGCACGCGCATACCTCCAACAAGAACAGTCATTTCCGGTGGAGATAAGGTGAGGAGTTGCGCTTTGTCTATCAACAACTCTTCCGCCGATGCAGTGATCCTGCTGTCGTCCATGATGTAATTGCGGAACCCGTCAGATCTGGGCTTCAGTAATTCAAATGACTCCACATCGGTTTGTTCTTCTGATGCATCCGTGCGTCCTGGTGTAAAGGGAACCGTCACTTCATGTCCCGCCTTTTTTGCAGCCTGTTCAATACCGGCACAACCTCCCAATACGATCAGATCAGCAAGCGAAACTTTCTTATTTCCTGACGCTCCATCATTGAATGCCTGCTGAACTTCTTCAAGCTTTTGGAGTACTTTTGACAGCTGCTCAGGGTTATTCACTTCCCAGGATTTCTGAGGCGCAAGCCGGATGCGTCCTCCATTGGCCCCGCCACGGTAATCTGATCCGCGAAAGGTCGAAGCAGATGCCCAGGCAGTGGAAACAAGTTCAGAAACCGAGAGTCCGGAATCCAGGATCTTTTTCTTCAATTCCCTGATATCTGCCTCCCCGATCAATTCATGGTCCACTTCGGGAATGGGATCCTGCCATAGAAATTCTTCCTCGGGAACTTCCGGTCCCAGGTAGCGTGATTTGGGTCCCATATCGCGGTGCACCAGCTTGTACCATGCCTTGGCGAACGCATCAGCAAATTCATCCGGATTTTCATAGAACCGCCTGGAGATTTTTTCATATTCAGGATCTGCTTTCAGAGCGAGATCCGTGGTAAGCATCATGGGAGCATGCCTCTTGTTCGGATCATGTGCATCCGGAACAGTTCCCTGTCCGGCATCACCCTTGGGTTTCCATTGGTACTTGCCTCCCGGCCCCTTGATGACCTCCCACTCATATTCGAACAGGTTCTCAAAGAAACCCATGTCCCACTGGATAGGCTCATTGGTCCAGGCTCCCTCAAGTCCACTCGTAATCGTATGAGGTCCTTTACCGGTGCCATAACTGTTTTTCCAGCCCTGACCCTGCTGCTCGATCGGGGCTGATTCGGGATCCTGACCAAGGTGTTTTTCGGGAGCTGCCCCATGGACCTTACCAAAAGTATGTCCACCAGCGATAAGCGCCACAGTCTCTTCATCGTCCATGGCCATCCGCTTAAAGGACTGTCGAATGTACTGTGCCGATTTAGCCGGATCGGGTTCACCGTTGGGTCCCTCCGGGTTCACATAGATCAGGCCCATATGGTCAGCGGCAAGACGTCCCTTGAGGTTTCCGTCTGTATCGTGCCGCTCGTCTGCAAGCCACTCCTGTTCAGGTCCCCAGTTTATATCCTTTTCCGGTTCCCAGAGATCTTCACGTCCACCTCCAAAACCAAAAGTCTTGAAGCCCATTGATTCCAGCGCAACATTTCCTGCAAGGATCATCAGGTCGGCCCAGGATATTTTTTTACCATACTTCTGCTTCACCGGCCACAACAATAATCGTGCTTTGTCCAGGTTAACATTGTCGGGCCAGCTATTCAGCGGAGCAAAGCGCTGTGTGCCTGTTCCGCCACCCCCGCGTCCGTCAGCGACACGGTAGGTACCAGCACTGTGCCAGGCCATTCTGATAAAGAGCGGTCCGTAATGGCCAAAGTCCGCAGGCCACCAGTCCTGTGACTGTGTCATCAGATCCGAGATGTCTTTTTTCACTGCCTTGAGATCGAGGGATTTGAATTCTTTTGCATAGTTGAAGGATGCATCCATCGGGTTGGCCAGTGCAGAATGTTGACGAAGAATATCCAGATTCAATTGATCCGGCCACCAGTCGCGGTTTGAAGTACCTGAAAATTTCATGTGTTTCATAC
>CAZOXI010000372.1:0-4233 GCA_964583445.1 uncultured Bacteroidaceae bacterium
ATTAAACAAGCTATCTTTTATCTTTTTTTGCACAAATCGCTCGATCTAGGTATTACTATGTAGATTTAAGGCTCAAATTTGGTGATGGTTCATATGTAGATCTTGAGACTTATTTTGAAGAAGGATTCGATGATTTTATAAAAGAGCTCAATTATATCATCGTTGATTTAAACAGTGATTATGACCTGGATCTCGATCTAATAGATTATTAGATTGGGAAAAAGCTCCGGAAATGATTATTTAATCTTAAAACGATAAATATGAACCGCAGAATAATGCGCCTGGCTACATTGCTATTTGCTATGGCCCTGGTAAGTTGCAGTGAATCTATCGAGCAGGGGTTTGAAGAAGCTAATCTGCTTGTCGAACAGAAACTCATCAAGGAGTTAAAGATAATTTCCAACGATGATCCTGCATTGAATAGAACCTATACGATCAGGTATGATCTGAAAGACAGGGTGAAAAGTATTAGCGACGGAGAATCAACGGGATTTCTGAAGTCGAATGATTCTATAGGATTCAAAGGCATTTCCAATATTCAAAAGGCAGTGGATCTTAATGAATTCTACCAGGCCCCCTATGATGCATTCACCACGGGTCGCGTACTCGAATATGACGAGAAAGGCAATCCTGTCATGATTCAGGTTGTTGAACCCGGAGATTCATTTGAACGTTTGGAAGGAACCATTACATATGATCCCAATCCAAATCCATTCTTTCATACACTTGAAGCATCCGGACTGATAGATGTGCTTGACAGGGTGAACCTGAATTTCAGTGCAACTGTTCCTGAGATTGTGAAGGCAAGACAACTGCTGCCTTTTAATAATATCAGGAGCATGACCTTTTATGATCATAATGATGTGATTCAATATGAAGTAAATTTTGAGTATGATTATGCTGAAAATTCCTATCCGAGGAGCGCAAAGGTCAATGCAATCACCCCGGAAGGCGAGCATAATTGTACATTGATCTATATCTATAAGACCTATGCCCTGTCAGGTGATCATTGACCTGACCTTGTGATCAATAATTATCTTTATTTTTTTGGCAGGACTGCAATAACAGTATCAATGCTGTTGTTGTAGCCTGCCCATATTCCCAGCCCGTCACCTTCAATATTCGAATTGATTTCATACATGGATGAGGCAAAGGGATTCGTAGCGCTTATTACCTCGTCCTGGTAATCGCTCCAGAAGTCGTATACCGGCTTTGTCATTGTAGTAAGTTTTACAATGATCGTATCACCAACAGAGAACAAGTCACTTTCCTCAGATGACAGGAAGGAATCCGGAGGGCGATATATGGTGAAACTTATTTCTTCTCCATTGAAATACTGATCATTAAGCGCAATAATGAAGGAGGATATAAATCGCTTATCTTTGCTCTTTCGTTTTGTGAAAATACGATAGTAATTTTTCTGTGATCCCGGATCAGAAAACGTAACCCGCAGATATCCAAGACTGTCCTGGTCTTCTGCAAGATGAAAACTGGTGCTTTCTATATCAACCCCTGGCGGGATACTTGTTGCTGCATGTGCACTCTTTCCTCCGTATTCTGCCAGTAAGGTATATGTCTTCCCGGTATCTCCAAAAATGTCATTCCCTGCATAATAATATGGAGGAAAATATCTTTCGTCACGCCTGAGTATCAGAACCTCACTATTCTCTCCGTCACTCAGCGTAACCTTTGCACGCGATAATACCAGGTCGCGCAATGATGAAGAATCTATGGTGGTAAAGTACGGAGCGTTGGTAGTCAGGAAAACCTTTGCCTGGTCACCTTTGTCGATCCATCCGTCAATCACGATCAATGCATCAGGAGCAGGGACCTCAATCTCCAGTTCAGCATTGCATGCATGCACAATAAGTGAAAATATTGTTGCGATTATTAAAATGCGATATAGGTAGCGATTCTTCATTTTCAGAACTCAAATTTCCAGCTTAACGTGGGTACAATTGGGAACAGGGATATTAATACAGGCTTTACTTCAAGTTGATAGGTATCCAGATCTCCCGATGCCTCAAAAAAGATATAGAATGGATTGGCCCTGTTATAAATATTGTATACAGACAGGTCGATTGTGGAGTTGTGTCCTTTTTTTGTGGATATGCTGCGACTCACAGATATATCCATCCTGTGGTAAGGAGGCATCCGGAAATTGTTTACGCCGGCATAATGGTTTAAAAGAATACCCTGGATAATATATCTGCTTGCCGGGATCGTGAATGCATTCCCACTGACATAAATGAATACAGAAGAAATATTCCACTCATCATTCAATCGGTAGATACCTGCAAGTGAAAAATCGTGCCTTCGATCGAATTTAGCGGGGTATATCATCCCGTTGTTGATTTGTTCAAATTGCCTGACGGACCTTGAAAGGCTATATCCGAGCCAACCGCTGAATTTCCCTGCATGTTTTTTCAGCAGAAACTCTGCACCAAAGGATGTTCCGGTTCCTGAAACGGTGTTTTCTTCCAGGGTCTGGTTGAGGCTGCTGACTAACACACCCCTTAAGAATTCAAGCTGGTTCCTGGCGTGCTTGTAATATACTTCAAAAGAGGCGTCAATCTGTCGGTTAAACACTTTTCTATAGTACCCCAGGCTCACCTGGTCGCCGATCTGTGGATGTATTGTTCTTGAGCTGGGCAACCAGATATCTGTTGGAAGGGATACGGTTGCTGATGTTGCAAGGTGCACATATTGTGCCAGGCGCATATAGGATGCCTTCAGGGAGCTTTGATCATTCAATAAATATCGAACAGATAACCGGGGTTCCGGGTGATGGTAACGTGCAAGCGACTCCCCCTTTTTATAAGCAATAGAATCTTTGAGCAAATTCGCTTCATCGTAAATATATTCAGTATACGGACCAAGCTGGTTAAAAAATGAATAACGCATTCCAAGGGAAGCGCTCAGCCGTTCACTGATCTCGAATTCACTTTCTGCGAATATCCCGGCTTCATAGGCAAATAGATGATCATAGCTCAGGAAATTCATTCTCAGGTCATCTGCAGTGACATCAATGTCGTTTGGAGTAAACGTGTGCCTGTTGACTTCGTAGCCAAAATGCATCTTATGCTTACCCTTATAGAACTTCAAATCAGATTTGACAGAATAGTCAGAAACTGATGAAAGCAATGCGAATTTGAATACAGATTGTGCTCCCGACAGATCAAAGTGATAATCGGTCCGTGAAATATCTGTGTTCAGGACCATAGATTCGGAGAAGACATGAGTCCACCTTCCCCCTACAAAAAAATTACCCCAGTTCATGGAGGTATTGGCAATCCTTTGCGACCTGGAAATGCTGTAATTATCTTTCCCGTAGAAGGCGAACAATTTGACATGGTCACGTTGCCCTAATCTGTAAGAAACACTTGCATTCAGATCATAAAACCAATAAGAGCTCTGTTTCAGAAAGGGATTGACATCCTCAACCAGTGGAAAAACAAGGGGTTTGATCAGCAGGTCCAGCGAGGCGCCCCGGGCAGATATCAGAAAACTTCCTTTTTTTCTGTTGAATGACCTGTTCAGGCTTATGCGTGAAGCAACCATGCCCACCTGACCTTTTACCCGCAGGGAATCACTGTGCCCGTGGTATGGATTAACCTGGACCACAGAAGAAAGTCTCCCGCCTAATTGCGCAGGAATACCTGTTTTTATTAACCTTACGTCTGAGATAATATCAGGGTTGAACACTGAAATAAATCCCAGCAGATGTCCTGGATTGTAGACAAGGGTGTTATCGAAAAGGACCAGGTTCTGGTCCACGCCTCCACCCCGGACATAGAATCCAATCCCACCTTCACTGCTTGACTGGACACCAGGCGTTAACTGGAGAAAACGTATCGGATCAGCTTCTCCAAGCAGTTTGGGCAAGCTACTGATCTGAGATTGGTCGATTACAATATCACCCATTCTGATCGTTGAGACCGGATCAGGTTCTTTAATTGCTGTAATGCGCACCTCCTCATATGCTGTGACCGAGGGTTGGAGCATGATAATCAGCGGATTACTTTGCACGGGATCAAAGATGGTATCAAGCTCTTCGTACCCAACATAGGTAAACTTAATACGGGTTTCGTTTTCAAGGATCTTCAGCTCAAATCGACCGGTTTCATTACTTACCGTCCCCTGACCCGAAGCAACTAATATAACAGAGGCTCCATCCAGGGGTAGCTTTGTCGATGCATCGAAAATATATCCGGACACTTCTGGTTTTTCCTG
>CAZOXI010000373.1:0-4232 GCA_964583445.1 uncultured Bacteroidaceae bacterium
CAGGTGATTTGGGAGGCAGCAGGGGAGCTGCCATTTTCAGGTTCGCACCAAAGAGGCCCATCAACATGTAGATGGCGATAGTAAAGGAGGCGATCGCAAACAGTAATCTTGGCACCTTAATGTAGGGGAGGTCACTGTCGTGGGCGAATTTTAGTTTTCCCAGCAGGTACATCCCCATCAGGAAGAATAGAATTGTCCATATAATCAGCACCACTTCACGTGTGATGATATCATGTCTTGGATCAAGCGGTTGCAGGAACTTCATGGCAAATGCAAGCACGATGAATCCGAGTACTACTTTTACGCTGTTCAGCCAGCCGCCCGATTTTGGCAATCCCTTCAGCAAGGAGGGGAAGATCGCAAACAGGGTAAACGGAATAGCAAATGCCAGTGCAAAGCCAAACATCCCGAGGATCGGTTTGAGTGCAAGTCCCCCGGCAGCTTCCACCAGGAGGGCACCTACGATAGGACCTGTACAGGAAAATGAAACAAGTACGGTGGTCAGTGCCATAAAGAATGCACCGGCAACCCCGCCTTTGTCTGCACTCTGGTCTGCTTTATTTACCCACTTTGATGGGAGCACGAGCTCAAACATTCCGAAGAATGAAAATGCGAAGATGATAAACAGCAGGAAGAAGATCAGGTTAGGGATCCAGTGTGTACTCAGTGCATTGGCAGCATCAGGACCCAGGTTGGTCAGGCTGACGATCACGCCGAGTAAGGTGTATATGGCAATGATGGAAAGGCCGAATACCGATCCGCGGAAAACACTGCGGGCACGGTTCTGACTACCCTGCATGAAGAAGCTGACTGTCATGGGGATCATCGGAAACACGCAGGGTGTTAGCAATGCCAGTAATCCTGCTCCGAATGCGATCCAGAAGAATCGCCATAACGACCGCTCGTCATCGCCGGGCACTGTAGTTACTGATGCAGCCTCCTGCATCTGCTGCCCGGACCCGGGGGTGACACTACCGGGTTCTGATGCAGGTTCCGGGACCATGGTGGTGACCACTTCCCCGGTTGCTTCCTCATCTTCGCCGGCAGTCCCTGCCGCTGTTTCCTGGTCTGCTCCTGCAGGGGTGCCTGTCGCTGCTGCTGGCTCAGCCCCTTCAGCTCCAGGTGCAGCTGCTGTGCCGGCAGACTGCAGATTAAATGTAAATTCTTCGTATGCCGGGGGCAGGCAATTGGCATCATCACATACCTGGTATTCGATCTCACCTGACACGGTAACAGAAGGTTCCGTAATCCTGACCTTCTGCCTGAATTCAGCCCTGCCCGCGATGGTTCCCACGTCCATTTGGAAACCCGGATCAAATTTTATTGTTGGCTTGGTGACTTCGATGATGTCTCCTACCAAATCAAATCCTGATTTTTCTTCGTACGAGGGGCGCGTGGGGATGGGACCATTCTCAGGCAGGTATGCAGAATAGAGAGGCCATGGGGGATCTATCTTTGCTGTGTAAACAAGTTCGAATTCGTTGTCGCCGGTCCGTTCAGCTTCGAATGTCCATGAAACAGGATCAATGGGCTGCGCAAATGCCAGCAAAGAAAACACCAGTCCGCTTAAAATTGCTACAGTCTTTTTCATCTTACTATTGAGTTTTATTCTACCAATGTTGTTACCGTCGGACAACGCTCCCGTTCCTTACAGCAGGAGTGTATGATAATGAGAATAACAACGAAATTAAAACAATGAACGTTTCAGAATGTTTAGGTCGGCAAAGTTAAGGGGAAAATGTAAATTACTTGGTCTTTCTCAGCAGCTGCTCACCGGTTGCATCCAGCACGATAAACTCCAGGTAGGTGCATGAATCCAATGCTTCTACATTGATTTTGCATTTCATCTCGCGGCGCCACCGCTTCAGGATTGACTTCATTCCTTTTTGCAGGTATGCTGCAAAGAATGGATGCACCTGCAGGGTGACCTTTTTAAGATCATTGCTTTTAATCAGCGCTTCCAGTTCAAGCTTCACAGTATCCTCCAGCAATATGGCCGGCTGGGTTTTCCCGGTGCCGCCACAGGTCGGACACGATTCTGCCGTTTCCACGTGCATTTCCGGCCGGACCCGCTGACGTGTGATCTGCATTAGTCCGAATTTACTGAGAGGCAGAATGTTGTGCTTGGTTCTGTCGCGTGACATTACCTCCTTCATGCGGTTATAAAGCTTCTGCTTGTTTTCCGCCTTGTGCATATCGATGAAATCCACTACGATGATACCGCCCATATCGCGCAGCCTCAGCTGGCGGGCGATCTCTTCGGTGGCTGCTAAATTCACTTCCGTTGCATTGCTCTCCTGGTCAAGACCCGATTTGGACCTGTTGCCGCTGTTCACGTCAATAACATGCAGCGCTTCGGTGTGCTCAATGATAAGGTAGGCACCCTGTTTAAAGGAAACAGTACTTCCAAAGGATGCTTTGATCTGCCGCTCGATCTCAAACTTCTCAAAGATCGATTGCTTACCGTTATATAATTTTACGATTCTCTCCTTTTCAGGAGCAACCTCACTGATGTATTGCTTTACCTCCTGGTAAACCTCATTGTTATCAATGAAAATGTTTTCAAAATTTCCGTTCAGGTGATCCCTGATCACGGAAGTGGCCCGGCTCTGTTCCTCCTGGACCAGCTGCGGCAGGTTCCTAATATTGATATTCTCAAAAGCACTCTCAAATTTATTGACCAGTGCGCGTAACTCTGTATCCAGTTCTGCTACCTTGCTGTTCTCTGCGACAGTTCTAACGATTACCCCGTAATTCTTGGGTCTGATGCTGTTGATCAGGTTGCGAAGACGGTCGCGCTCTTCCTGGGAGGCGATCTTGGACGAGATGGAAACTTTATCAGAAAATGGCATCAGGACCAGGTTCCTTCCCGCGATGGATATCTCGGAGGTAAGCCTGGGACCTTTCGTGGAAATCGGCTCTTTGGCAACCTGCACCAGTACAAATTGGCCGGCCTTGAGCACTTCGTTGATCTTTCCGTGTTTATTGATATCCTTCTCCCTGCGAAACTTGGCCACTGAAATTGGCTTTCCCCGCTTGTTCAGGGTCTGATTCAGATATTTACCAAGAGTTTTAAACTGGGGACCAAGGTCGAGATAATGCAAAAATGCATCTTTTTCATAACCAACATTAATGAACGCTGCATTAAGGCTGGGCATGATCTTTTTAACCCTGGCAAGATAGATATCTCCAACGGAGAATTTCTGCTCCGGTTTGGATCGGTTTAATTCAACAAGTCTTTTATCTTCCAGCAGAGCAATTGAAACCTCTTGTTCCGAGGCTTTAATAATCAATTCACTGCTCACAATGTAATATCTTTAATAGCTGTTGTATTAACTTAACAGAAATAAACCTAAAGCCATGATGCTTTAGGTTTATTGTAATGATTTTCAAAAGAAAATTGTTATTTCCTCTTCTTGTGCCTGTTCTTCCTTAAGCGCTTTTTACGCTTGTGGGTGGACATTTTATGTCTTTTTCTTTTCTTTCCGCTAGGCATAATGTTAATCTTATCGGTGCTAAACTTACTTTACGTTTGTTTTAACTTTATTGACAAAAGTTTTGGCAGGCTTGAAAGAAGGAATGAAGTGTTCCGGAATAATGATAGTTGTATTCTTGGAAATGTTCCTTGCTGTCTTTTTTGCTCTTTTCTTTACGATGAAACTTCCAAATCCCCTGAGGTATACATTTTTGTTATCGCTCAGTGAATCTTTGATCGACTCCATGAATGCTTCTACTGTCTTTTGTACAGTCACCTTTTCAATTCCAGTGTTCTTTGAAATCTCGTTAACGATATCTGCTTTTGTCATTTTATAAAACCTTTAATTATCAATGATTTACGTTAATTTTATGTTTACAATGTGCAAATATAATTGTTTTTCACAATTATTTACAGTTGAAATAGATTAATTTTATTTTCAACTTGTTTTACGAAAAAAATGTGGTGCGAAGATAATGAAAATTAGCGAGATAATCCTAGAATGGTTCAAAAAAAACCGCAGACAACTTCCCTGGCGGGATACAAAAGACCCTTATAAGATATGGCTTTCTGAAATTATACTCCAACAGACCCGCGTCAACCAGGGATTGGAGTATTACTACAGGTTTGTTGAGCGGTTCCCGGGTGTCCACCGGCTGGCGTCTGCGGAAGAACAGGAGGTGATCAAGTTATGGCAGGGACTGGGCTATTATTCCAGGGCCAGGAACCTGTTGGCAGCTGCCCGGCAGGTTGAAGC
>CAZOXI010000374.1:0-4230 GCA_964583445.1 uncultured Bacteroidaceae bacterium
CGTATACTAACAGGGTACAGATAATCAGGATAAAAGAGGCAGTTGGACGTATACTGACAGGGTACAGATAATCAGGATAAAAGAGGCAGTTGGACGTATACGAACTGCTAACAGAAAACAGGATTGCCGGCCTTTCTTTCAACAGGGAGGCCGGTTTATCTTTGAGGGAATGACGGGACCGGTATAATCTTGCTGACCCGTTCGATTGAATACGCAGTAAAAATACCCACGGCATCGTTTCCAATATTAGAGGAAACGTTGGCGGGAGGGCCACTAAAGAGGGGGTTGTTTCCGAAAATCTCATTCTGCGCCTCTGTAATGAAATCGTAATACTCTTTCGTGATACTGTTTACCTCAAGGGTAACCGTATCCCCCGGAAAAACTGCCTCGTCCTCTTCATCATCATCAAGAAATCCAATGGGCAGACCGGGGATGTAGTTGTCCTGGAAAAGGTCATCGGGCTGCACGGTGTAATCAGAAATTCGTTTATTAAGCAGTTCATCGTTTCTCCAAAGCTTGAAATTATAAAAATTCACTTCGGGAGGATCGGGTGACCAGATCGCGACCTGGTACCCGGAAAAGAAAGGTGTAATGAATTGCTGCACACTAATGGAATCCGGAGATGCGATACCAGGCATGGTTGTGGATGCACTGTAGGTCTCTGAAATACCGTCCTGGTCCACATCCACATCTTCGATCAGCAGGTCGTATTGCGTGCCGGGCACTCCCCTGATTGGCTGTGGAAAAAAATAGATCCCGGGTCGCTCTGTGGATGCCTCCAGTGTCACGGACCTGTTGGCAAAGGAAACAATTACGGTGGCATTTTCAACCGGTGGGGGTGCCTCACCGTAGAAGTAATCTGTCGTGGCAGTGAGTTCCACCTCATGTTGGATCGAATCGGTAGTAATTGTTCCATAAACCACCAGCCGGGTATAGGTTGAATCGAGATCGATGTCTATAATTTCTGTACATGCAACCATGAAGCTGAGCAAAGCAAAAAGCGATATGCCGGCAGGGAAATGTGGTTTTTTCATCAACAATTTTCTTTTAAAGTATTGTAATGTAATCAGTACTACATTTCAGTTTTCTCCATCAGACTTGCTTCCTTAAAAATTAAAGTTATAGGTGATTGCAGGAATGATAGAAAAAAGATAGGTCATCTCTGCATACGTACGGTTCGGATCTTCACTGTCCTGGACAAAATTGAGTGTCCACGGGTTCTTGCGTGCATATGCATTGTACACGGAGAAATTCCATTCCCCGCTCCAGGGTTTCTTAGCACGCTCTTTCTCCTTGATGGTAATGGCCAGGTCAAGACGGTGATAGTCGTCGAGCCGGTATTGGTTCCTGCCTGTATAGAGCGGAATGATATTTCCCTGTATCTTGTATCTCCCTGTGGGAAGCGTAAATGGCAACCCGGTTGAATAGATCCACGTGGCGGAAGCGGAAATCCTTTTGGTAAGATCGTAACTACCCACGAGTGCCAGGTCGTGAGGTTTATCATAAGGCGCAGGATAGGGATCCCCATTATTGATCTCATCGAAATACCGCGTGGTTTTTGAATAGGTATAGCTGATCCATCCTGAAAACCGCTGATCGGTGTACCGGACAAATACCTCTGCCCCGTATGATAAAGCACGGCCCGTTCTGATCTCACCTTCCAGGTACCTGTTGAGAATCAGTTGTGCATGTTCTGCAAAATCAATCGACCGTTCCATCTCCTTGTAGTAAAGCTCAAACGATGTCTCCAACTTGTTGTCGAGAAAATTTTTAAAATAGCCGGCTGAAAATTGGTCTGACAACTGGGGCCTGATATTCGGAGATGCAGGAAACCAAATGTCCAGGGGCGTACCTGCACTGCTGTTGGAAGCGAGCTGCATATACTGAATGGTACGGGCATAGCTCAGCTTTACAGAATTTGATTCATTGATCTTGAAGTTCATGGCCAGCCTGGGTTCCAGTCCATGATAGGAATTGAAAAACTCCCCTTTGTCATATACCGTCGAATCGATTACAGTATAGTTATCACTGTAATTGAAAACGGTGGCTGAACCGATGTTATCAAACCTGGAATAGCGCATTCCATACCTGACAGATAACCAGTCACCGATTTTAGACTCACCCGAGAGGTAGGCTCCGCTTTCCAGTGCATGATCCGCAGCATAGGCAGTTGTATCCTGGTTATCATCTGAGGTTTTTGTAATAATTGTTCCCGGGGAGATGATATGGTAGGTCGAAGAAGCACCGAAACGAAAAGTGTGATCAGGTTGCGGGTAATAGGTAAAATCTGCTTTCAGACTATAATCCGTGAGATCAGAAAGCCACGTAAAACGTGGTGCTGCATCATCGGGCGTGCCCAGGTCGTAGAGGTAGTTGGTGGTGACGAAAGTGAAGTTGCTGAACAGTTTCTTGGAAAACAGGTGGTTCCACCTGAATGTGAGGGTACGGTTTCCGAAAGAAAACCCGGCAAAATCGTTGGCAAAGACATCATCTCCAAGGTATCCGGAAATGAAAAACCGGTTATTCTCATTCAATGTATAATTGAATTTTCCGTTGAGATCGTAGAAATACAATGAATTGTCGCGGATAGCCGTATCCCTTGCAAAAGCAAGAAAGATGTCGGCGTAGGTTCTCCTGCCCGACACAAGGAAAGACCCTTTCCCTGAAAAAAGCGGTCCTTCAAGCGTAAGTCGACTGGAAATATTCCCGATACCACCGGTCCCGGAAAATTTTTTGGTGTTTCCTTCCTTCATCCTGACGTCCAGCAGTGAAGCAAGCCTGCCTCCTGCCCTGGCCGGTATATCACCTTTATAGAGTTTTACATCCTTGATCGCATCGTTATTGAAAATGGAAAAGAATCCAAGCAGGTGGGAAGCGTTGTATACTGTTGCTTCATCCAGCAGGATCAGGTTCTGGTCGGGGCTCCCTCCCCGCACACTGAAGCCGGAAGATCCTTCGCTGGTCACCTGCACCCCAGGCAGCAGCTGGATAGCCTTGATAACATCCACCTCACCCATCAGTGCCGGGATTTTTCTTATCGCCTTGATCTGAAGCTTGGTGGATCCTGTTTCGAGGCTTGTAATATTCGCGTTGGCCGCTTCGGCGGTCACTGTGACTTCCTCGATTTCCTGGGCCGATTCGGTGAGTTCAATGTTCAGCGCTGTTTCTTCGCTTAAATTGAGCGGTCGGGAGACTGTATTGTACCCAACATAAGAATAGACTACGGTATAAAAACCGGGTTCCAGGGTAATTGAATAAAATCCATATTGGTTGGTAATGGTTCCGGCTCCACTCTCTTTTATCGCAACATTGGCACCAATCAGTTCTTCGCCTGTTCCGGCATCACGTACATAGCCGCTGAGCGTCATTCTCTCCTGTCCAAACAGAGTTTGCGGCAAAGATGACCACAGGGCACATCCAAGGAGTAATAATATGAATAACCTATTCACCATATCTTTATTTAAAGCTAACAAATGGCTTTGAAATAAGTTTCTGAAATAGGTAAGTTTTGGCGCAATTCAGCATCAGAATCCGGAGTCCATGTCCATACCGCCGTCACCTCCCTGTCGATCAGGACGCTGATCCACACGGTAGTTGTTGATCCTGTAGCTCAATGTAAGCATCACCACACGTGGTTCACGCTGCATCAGCACATACTGTGAGAAGTTCTCACCGGAGGCTGTGAATTCCCGTTTCATACTCCCCAGGAGATCCCTGACCTGTAGCGTAGCTGAGAGTTTACGCTTGAAAAGATCCTGGCGCACGGCAAGGTTGACATAGTACATTCCTTCTGCAGATCCTTGTGCAGTAACGGTAGGTCCATGGTATCCCATGTTGGCCTGTATCCTGCTTGTCGGGGTCACAGTAAACGTCGCATTGGCATTGGCCCGCCAGGTAACATTGGAATTGTCGATGTTTTCCCCGTTCAATTCGCCCATGATCCGGTAATAATAAACGTTTGTGCTGGCATTCATCTTCAACCAATTGGCAAATTGCCAGTTGGCCATGAGTTCAGATCCAACTACATGGTCTTCGTTGATATTCTCAAAGCGCTGGTAAAAGATCCCTGCTTCACTGTCATATTCGGTCACCCGTGTGATCAGGTTGTTGGTATTCCTGTAGTACGCTTCAAACGCGAGAAAATTTTTCCCCCAGCCCTTCTGGTACCCCAGTTCATACGAATTGACATATTCAGGTTCAAGACCCGGATTACCGATGCGGATGGTCTGC
>CAZOXI010000375.1:0-4230 GCA_964583445.1 uncultured Bacteroidaceae bacterium
TTATCATCATCTTTGGTGGCTTTCTTGAATTCTTTCATTCCCTGCCCAATACCACGCATCAGTTCAGGAATTTTCTTTCCGCCAAATAACAAAAGGAGTGCAATGACCACCAGCAGGATCTGCGACCATCCCGGCATACCTAATAACACGAAAGCTTCCATAGTATTTTTATTTAATTGAATTACAAAATTAGTGAATTATTTGATCCATGAAAATGGTTGGTGCATAATCCCACACAACATGTTCCTATTTATTGAATAAGCCGATCACATCATTCAGGTTTGCATACAGCAAAAGGGCAATCAGGAGCACCATGCCTACCAGTTGGGCATATTCCATAAATTTATCTCCCGGTTTTCTTCCTGATATAATCTCGTACATCAGGAACATTACATGTCCGCCATCCAGGGCAGGGATCGGAAGGAGGTTCATGATTGCCAGCATGATGGAAAGGAATGCAGTCAGGTTCCAGAAACTCTGCCAATCCCATGTTGCCGGGAAAATACTGCCGATGGTAATGAATCCACCCAGGGATTCATGGGCTTTGTATTTTTTTGGTTTAAAGAGTTTTTCCAGGCTCTTGAGGTATTTGGTGGTTGTCTCATACCCCTTTTTTAGTCCCGCGGGAATGGATTCAAAAAAATTGTAATGGATTTCCACTTCATCATACACATCAAACAGGAACGCCGTATCCAATCTGGGAGCCACCCCGATCATTCCCTCCTCATTGCTGGTCATGGTGAATTCCATTTCATTGCCATCACGAAGGGCTACAATAGAAATAGGTTGATCTTTTACATCTTTCATCTCCTCCTTGAACTGGTCCCAGAAGCGGATTTCTTTTCCGTTCAATGCCACAACCCTGTCGCCAGGCTTAAGGCCCGCTTCGTGTGCCGGATGATCGATAACCACCTCGCTGACAACGAAAGGGATTCGCGGTACGATCATTACAGCCTCTTTGGAGAGCTGTGGCAGGATTCCCTGGTCTATATCGAGTGTCATCAACTGACCATCACGCTCTACCGTGATCTGCTGAACTTCATTCAGCCAGATATCACCTGGTATGTTTTCCCAACGCTCAACCTCCTCGCCATCCAGCCTCAGCACCCTGTCTCCGTTCTGAAGTCCCAGTTCCCCCGCCAGGCTGTCGACCATCACACCATATTCCAGGTTCTGATTAGGTACGTATTTTTCTCCCCAGGTGTAAAATACCATGACATAGATCACCATGGCCAGCAGGAAGTTCACAAGTACGCCCCCCAGCATGATCAGCAAGCGTTGCCAGGCTTTCTTTGATCTGAATTCATAGGGCTGAGGAGGTTGCGCCATCTGCTCCTTGTCCATGGATTCATCAATCATTCCGCTAATCTTCACATATCCGCCCAATGGCAACCAACCGATACCGTAGACAGTATCTCCTATCTTCTTTTTAAACAGTGAAAACTTTATATCGAAAAAAAGGTAAAATTTTTCTACACGGGTCTTGAAAGCTCTTGCCAGGATGAAATGTCCCAACTCGTGCAACACGATCAGGATGGAAAGACTCAACAAAAACTGACCTAATTTCACTAAAAATTCCATTCTGTATATCTTATATTAACTGTTCTGCAATTTCTCTCGCAATGCGGTCCGAATACATCAGATCCCCGATGCCGGGATGTTCGATATAGTCAGCTTGCGCAAGCGTTTTCTCAATAATATCCGGTATTCCCAGGAACCCGGTCCGCTCCTCCAGGAATGCTTCCACTGCCACTTCATTTGCTGCATTCATCAAACATGGTTGATTCCCTCCCCTTTCGAGGGCGCTGAAAGAAATTGCAAGGTTACGAAAAATTTTGTAATCGGGAGCCTGGAAATCAAGTATTGGGAAATCTGCGAAGCTGAAACGTTTGAAATCCGAAGGAATACGTTCAGGAAACCCAAGTGCATACTGAATGGGCAGCCGCATATCCGGCAATCCCATCTGTGCTTTCAATGATCCGTCTCTGAACTGCACGAGGGAATGTATGATGGACTGGGGATGTACCACCACCTCGATCTGCTCAGGTGCCAGGTGAAAGAGCCATTTTGCTTCGATCACCTCCAGCCCTTTGTTCATCATGGTGGCCGAGTCAATGCTGATCTTAGGACCCATGCACCAGTTGGGATGATCCAGGGCCTGTTGTGGCTTCACCTGCGCAAGGTCATGAAGTGTTGCATCCAGGAAGGGACCGCCCGATGCGGTAAGAATGATCTTCTCCACGGTATTTTCATATTCACCCACCAGGCACTGAAATATGGCTGAATGTTCCGAATCCACCGGTATGATCGGCACCTGTTTCTCCGCTGCGAGATCCATGATGATCTTTCCTGCAACGACCATGGTCTCTTTGTTGGCAAGGGCAATAGCCTTACCTGCCTCTATCGCTGCAATGGTAGGCTTCAGCCCTGCAAAACCAACCATGGCTGTCAGTACCATGTGCACCGATTCCATGGTTACTACCTGTTCGATCGCTTCCGGACCGCAATAGATCTTTACAGGGAGATGTGACAGTGCACGGGTCAGCTTCTCATAATGAGCTTCCCTGGAAATGACAATCACATTCGGTAAGAATTCAACGGCCTGCCGGATCAGCAGATCTACATTATTATGCGCTGTAAGCACCTCAACTTCAAATCGTTCAGGATTACTCTTTATTACTTCAAGCGCTTGAGTTCCAATGGACCCTGTGGACCCGAGTATCGCAATTCCTCGTTTCATCAACCTAGAAAACTATGTAATCTGTGGGATTCAGAGGCACTCCGTTATGCCATAATTCGAAGTGAAGATGCGGCCCCGTGGTAAGCTCGCCGGAATTTCCGACAATGGCGATCGCATCACCGGCCCGCACTTTTAGCCCTACACTCTTGAATAACTCTGCATTGTGTTTATAGACCGACATGATATTGTTGGCATGCTGTATTTGTATTACATACCCGGTCTCCAGCGTCCAGGTTGCCATGGTAATGGTTCCGTCCAGTGCAGCCTTCACAACCTCTTCCGGACCCGCAACAAGGTCAATACCAAAATGATTTTCAACGGGGTTGAAGGGGTTTGTGACAATACCTTGAACAGGTGTAAAAAAATGAATATCATGCAAGCCTTTGCTTTCAGCAGGTTCGTCCACTATACTGAGCCTGAACTGCTCTTCTGCTTCCACCTGCTGCCGCAGGAGTGAATCGTTGGCAGAGCGGGTAAATACCACCTCATCGCCTCCCGTCGTAGCAGTGGTATCATTCAGAAAATCCTCCGGCCGGTCACCGTTGACTATGCGGTTGATATTCATAAAATACTGATCCCGCATGACTAATTCACGCTCCAGGGAATCCAGCTTCATGGCGTTCTGCCTGATATTGTGGCTCATCATGGCATCGGGATAACCGGGGATAAGCTCACGAATGGGAGTGTATGCAATAGTAACATAAACGACGGCAACCAGAAGCACCACAAGAAGACCGATGATCGAAATGATGTTCAACCGGGAGAGCCTGATGAATCCCACCTCCTCAAAAGACTCCTCGTTCAGTACCACAAGACGGTACTTGTGCAATAGTTTGCGCCACCGTCCTCTTTTTTTCTCGTTGGATGTTTCCATGACGAAATATAATGAAAGGCAAAGATAATAAAGATAGTTGAGAGTTATGCGATTATCGTACGCTGCCTGAAGGTGTCAGGACCTGATCATGCAGCTACCCGGTATTGCACCCGTCAGGTGGTAAAATCAAACAATGACAGGATGTCCGACCTGATGTAGGCCTGTCCTTCCGGACTGAGGAGGTAGGATTCCCTGAAAGATGCCTCTCCCTCATCGTGAAAGAGTTCCATATGGATCAGTGTCCATGGTCTGAATTTTGCCATCTTGTCTTCGGAAGCTCCTCCATTCAGTTGCTGCATAAATTCACCAAGTCCGGTTGTCATTCCCGCATATAGTTTATGATGGGACGGCGAATAAAGTACGTACACTTTGTAAAGCATTGTTCACGAGGTTTCGGTCCAAAAATACCCATTATAGTATCATCATCTCATGAAGGCTTTACTAAGATGTTCAGATTTTGATCAATGGTTGCCTGGTGGGTATTAACTGGCCTCAACAGATATATGATCTTTCAATGCAGCCCGATGGAAAGACCCGAATTGGAATTAAAATTAAAAATCCACTATCTTCAGACAAAAATTTCAGCATGTCACACGGTAGATTTGACAACCCGGTG
>CAZOXI010000376.1:0-4230 GCA_964583445.1 uncultured Bacteroidaceae bacterium
TCTGGTAAGCCAGCATCCAATTGTTCTCAAGGAATGTGGGAAACCACACTTTGATCCCCTGGGGCAATGCTTTGTAATTTCGCTTCAACAGATCATAGATGCGATCGACATATTCACGCAGGGGAATACCACAATAATCCAACCACATACTGGCGAGGAAATGATCGTAGAAAATATCGACGATTACACCAGCATATTTATGGTAACGCTCCACCAGACGGAGACGACTTCGGCGGGTGATTGAATGGGTATCTGTAAACGTATCAATATCACGGTGGATCAATATCCCTTTGCGTATCAGTTCCGGAAGATGAACATAATTTTTTCCCTTCACGTAATCCCCCATAAAATTCCCTACAATGATCTGTTCATTGCATCCGGAAAGATATGTGTGAGCGAGAAAATTCATCTGAATAACACTTGATTTTGCGCGGCAAGATATTTAAAACCTGCTAAATACTACGTATATCTTTCAAAAGTTGTTCCAATTCATAAGCTAAAAAACATAACCTAAACATAAAAAGCTTCAATCTACCTGTTAATATACTGATATTTTGACAGTTGATCCTAAAAACCTTTTGTTCAGCATAAATCTGAGACCCAAAGGGCGATTTAGCTAAATTTGTTTACAACTGAAACGCTAAAAACAATTCAAACATGTCAAAGAAAAAAATTCTTATCATTGGTGCCGCAGGCAGGGATTTTCATAATTTCAATACCGTATTCAGAGATAACGAGGCCTATGAGGTTGTTGCTTTTACCGCAGCTCAAATTCCTGATATTGATGGCAGAAAGTACCCGGCCGAACTGGCAGGATCATTATATCCGAACGGCATCCCTATTCATGCCGAAGAAGAACTGCCGGGGCTGATCCATGATCTTAAAGTGGACACCTGTGTCTTCTCGTACAGCGACCTCCCGTATCAAAAAGTAATGAATATCAGTGCAATTGTCAATGCGGCAGGTGCCAATTTTGAACTACTGGGCACAAAGGATACAATGATCCGGAGCAACAAGCCCGTGATCGCAGTTGGAGCGGTAAGAACAGGCTGCGGAAAAAGCCAGACCTCGAGGAGGATTATCGAACTTCTGATGGAAAAAGGACTAAAAGTAGTTGCCATCCGGCACCCGATGCCGTACGGTGATCTTGTAGCCCAGAAAGTGCAGCGGTTTGCCACGGTGGAAGACCTGGAAAAACATAAATGTACCATTGAGGAGATGGAAGAATATGAGCCGCATGTGGTGCGTGGAAATGTGATTTATGCCGGGGTCGATTATGAGGCGATTGTACGCGAAGCGGAGAACGATCCGGATGGATGCGATGTCATCCTGTGGGACGGAGGCAACAACGATTTCCCGTTCTATCAATCAGATCTCACCATTACCGTGGCAGATCCGCACAGACCCGGACATGAACTTTCTTACTATCCCGGGGAGGTGACTATGCGCATTGCAGATGTCATCGTGATTAATAAAATGGACAGCGCCGCACCGGAAAATATCCAGGTAGTCAGGGAAAGCATTGAAGCAGTTAATCCCGGCGCTATCGTGATCGATGGAGCATCTCCGATCAAAGTGGAAGATCCATCTGTTATCAAAGGGAAAAAAGTACTGGTCGTGGAAGATGGTCCCACACTTACACATGGTGAGATGAAGATTGGTGCCGGCATCGTTGCTGCCCGGAAATTTGGTGCATCCGAGCTGATAGATCCACGTCCCTTCACCGTTGGAAAACTAAAGGAAACGTTCGAGATCTACCCCGAAATAGGCACATTGCTGCCTGCCATGGGGTATGGTGAACAGCAGTTGAAAGACCTGGAGGCTACCATCAATGGTTCGGAGTGCGATGCCGTGGTAATCGGCACGCCTATTGACCTGAACAGAATCATCAATATTAAGAAACCCAATACAAGAGTGTTTTACGACCTGCAGGAAATTGGTGACCCGAACCTGGGCGGAGTGATCAATGATTTTGTAAAAAAACATAATCTCTGAACCGGGTATCTCCGAACCAATTCGAATCAATAAAAAACCGGGGCCCATGTGCTGTTATACTCCGGCTATGAGGCCCGGTTATTCTTTTTCGTGCTTCAAGCTGTTCCAAAAGCTATTCTGCAGGACAATCCACATCCCGGAGCATCGTATCCCAGCAATGCCAGAGATCATCACCAAATTTACGCTGATCCTTCACACGCCCTGCATGGGTCTCGGTGTTCCATTCAATAAAAATTGTTGTATCATTTGAGATCGTATAATGGGCATCCAGATCCAACTCCGGATCAATACCAAAATCGATATATCCATTGAACAAGTCATTTTTCGGATCAATCACCGTGTACCTGGTACTTTTCACACCGGTCTCAAAATCCTTCTGATAGGCGATATCCAGGTATTCTACAGGATTTTCCGGACTGTGATACAGGGTCCAATGCGCTTCTGTATGATCATAACTGATCACCCCTTCAAACCATTTGAAGTTTTGAAAATTTTCTGATTCAGTGAGAAACATTTCCATGGAAAAAGTCTCGTTATCAATCCTGGATCCCACCAGCCTGGCCACAAAAGTTCTCTGATGCATCGTTTTGCTGTAATTCCATTCCCAGGTCTCGTCGCCGAGGTATACCGGATCATTATTGAAAGCAGCACCGTATGCAACGGTAGGAACTACAATATTTGCTGCAACAACGGTATTCCATACGACGATGGAAGCTGCTGAATAAAACCAATTTACATAAGTTGTATCGATACCAGCACGCTTCCTTGCATTGGTCGGAAACTGATCCCAGTCAATGACGAGTGATTCCGCCGGAGGTAGTTCCATGGGCACAGGAGCCTTTTCGCAAGACGATATTGCGAACATAAGTCCAAAAGACAGAATCATTATATAAGATATGGGTCTTGGTATTTTCATTTTTTAAGTATTAAATTAGACATTCCTCATCCTTTCCAGGTATATAACGTAATATCGTTACTCCGATTGCTAGTTGTAACAATCATCATGCCAATACATCTTCTTGCAAAACTAATTCAATATAATGAGGACCCGCCACATGATTTCCTTCATGAAGATACCGGAGACAACATAAGATCCGGGAGGTGCAGGGGTGGTCACACGGATACTGTTCGCACTCCGTTCCCATGTTGCAGGAACCTCTTTTCCTTCAAGATCCATCATGACCAGGTGATCTATAGAAAACTGATCATTCGATGATTTGATGTAAAATGTTCCTTCTGCAGGATTGGGATAGACCGTGATTTCGGTTGCCTGGTGCGTAATTTTAACAGAAAGTGTGGTGACTTCGAAGGGATAAAATGCCAGCTGCATTGCATTACCTGCAGTATCAGAAACACCACTCAGGGTAAGTGAATAGGTTCCATTAGACAGCCCGGAAACCCCAAGTAAAACTCCGGCCGGATTGTCGGGGTTCAAGGCTGCATGACCCACCTCCACGGCACCACTGATAGTATAGTGGGATGGATCAGATGCATTCAGACTGTCAAGGGGTTCGTTGAACCACAAAGCTATTTCTGTTGCGTCCGGCACAATGATACTGTCCAGGATGGGTGGAATGTCATCTATGATTTCACCTCCTTCATCACTGTATATCTGCTGAACGAATTCCGGGTGGTCAATAAATGGATTCCGGTTCCCCTGGAGTGCATAGACCGCATCATTCCTGTTGATCTCTTTTTCGCTCACAGGATCCTTCCTGTGCCACTGCATCAGCATCTCCCTGGCCCACGGCTCCGGTTGTGCACCATCCACCATCGGGCTGCCGGACCACCCGGCATCTTCACCATAGTAACGGGTTGCCATATAAAAATAAGTCCGTGCAAAATCTCCTTTATAGGCATCGATCGGCTCAAAGACGGTCCCGGCATACCCACTTACCGAGGAGGGCCCGACCATGCATCCATTCAGGGAGGTCCAGGAGGCATTATCAGTCTCACCGAACGGGAAGTTATTGCGCTTCCCGTTCACATAACCATCTGTCGGGTAAAGATGAAACAGGTCAGTATACATGGGACCGGCATCATTGAACCAGCTTTTGGGAAAAGAATGCTCCCGGTTGTAGCAACTTCCCTCCCCGCTGTAATTGCCGCACTGATCCGTGCCAAAGCTATACACATACTCCGGTTCTCCACCCGGGATATCCGAATACATATCCCAAACCGTCCCATCATCCCGCTTATCAGTACTGCGAAAAGCAGTCCACAACTGGGAATAGC
>CAZOXI010000377.1:0-2015 GCA_964583445.1 uncultured Bacteroidaceae bacterium
TCAAATACCGGGTGAAACCCGGGTGAAAAAACTCAATTTAGATTTTTAAGTGTAACATGAATTACCTCGCAGCAAGCTGACGAGGTATCTATAGGAAATTAGCTTTAACTCGAAGCAGAGCTTCGGGGAACTAACCCCAAAGAGATTAGAGAAATAATAAACTTCGTTTAAACAGGTATTTGTGAAGAATACACTCGAACAATCCTATACCGTCCGTTCTTTCCAGGTCGATCCCCGGGGCAAAGCGAGGCTCACTGCACTGGCCAATTTTCTCCAGGAAACCGCATACAAGCACGCCGATTCATTACAGCTCGGCTACCGGCACCTGGCCGATAATAACAGTGCGTGGATCCTCTCCAGGCTGCGGATCAGGGTGCTTGAATATCCCGATTGGGACGAGGAACTGACCGTGGAAACCTGGCCGCGTGGCATCGAAAAACTGTTTGCCCTGCGCGATTTCCGGATCAGGAACAGCAAAGGCGAAGTCATCACTGAAGCTTCCACGTCGTGGCTGATGGTCGACGCGAAAAGTCACCGCCCCCAGCGCATTCCTCCCGATTTTATTCAGATCGAAATTCGCTCCGACAGCGTATTTGAACAGTCCCAGGGAAAGATATCAATGCCCGCCGGTATGACCGTTTGTAAAACACGCACTGCACAATATGCTGACCTCGATGTGGTGGGGCATGTCAATAATGTAAAGTATGTTGAATGGTGTACCGATGCTCTCGACCCTGACCTTGTCATGCAGCGTGGAATCTCCGGTTTCAGTATCAATTTCATCAGCGAAGCCCGGATGGGTGAGCAGGTTGAGATCCGATGTTCACCCCTTCAAAAATCAGGTGATGAATTTGCTGCTAACATTTCCGATCCGCAGAAATCAGTTGCCGAGGCAGAGAACAGCAGTACGCCCTCAAAACAGTCAGTTGAGAAGGCGGAAACCAGCAGTACGCCCCTACCAGCAGCTGATCCGGTAGTTCAGAATATGTATGTCAGTGGCCACAATCTCAATACCGGCCGCGAATGCTTCCAGGCGGTTCTCACTTTTCCTTCAATATCCAACCCTGGTGCGAAATCAAAAGGTTGTAGAGGTAGTGACCCCGGCTAACCATTAAACATTATAATTTGGGAAGCGATGTTCAAATCAATAAATCACAAATAACTTGTCCTTATGCCATTAAAATACATCTAAATCACAATCCCCTGACTGCTGTCCAAATCAAAGTTAAAAACTATAGTAAAAAGGATATAAAATTAACCCATTATGAAGAAAAGAATATTTCGGAAAAGATTTTTGACTGTCGTGCTCGCCGTCCCACTCTTATTGTCCATTTCCTGCGCAACACCGGACAGGAAAAATGTCGCATCAGATCAGATCCTTTTCGAGGATCCGATGACCGGAGACTGGCAGGAAAATTGGTTTTTGGATGGATCGAAGGCCGAGTTGACAAACAGTGAAGAAGGTCTCCATTTCGCTGCCAGCACAATTCCCGGCATCTGGGAGACAAGGAACGAGTCTGAGGAACAACGTGAATTGTTTGACTCATTTCACGCCGTGCTCTGGACCCAAGAGGAATTTGAAGGTGAAATTGGAGTCAGCTTCGAGATGAGCAGAACTTCCGAGGGCTTCACTTTTTTGCTCTATATGTTAGCTCAGGGTGTCGGATGGGGCCCTTATGCCAAGGATATAACTGAGTGGAATGAATTGCGGGAAATTCCCAATATGGCCCTCTATTATCGCTGCATGAACTTAACGGGGGTTACGTTCCGTAACCAAATCCGCCTGAGACGCTATCCATGGATGAGTGAAGATGGAGAACGATTTGACGATAATCTAATTGGTGAGATGATCGATTATGACCAAATTCCCGTAGGCAACTCATATAAAGTGGATGTCGAACTGCGCGATACAACTTTGCGAATCCGGCTTGAAGAGGTCGGAAATCCAGACAACGTCCTCGACAGGACATTTGATCGAATCAACGATCTGGACCCCCGTCGTCCAACCCCTGGCA
>CAZOXI010000377.1:2025-4221 GCA_964583445.1 uncultured Bacteroidaceae bacterium
ACTTCTGTCATTTACCGGAATTTCCAGGTGCGGCAGCTTTAATATGGAGTAAAGCCATAATAAATACTAATTTGCAAATTTGGATTTTTCAATGAAAACAAATAGTTAAATGTATAAACTTATTTTAGGAGCTGCCGGTGTCCGGTTCAATTGCGAACTCCAGGCGGGCGATACATATGTGCAGACCTGCCTCATAGAGGAAGATGGCACAGCACGCGGCGCATTCTTTGTTGAAGTTACACGAATAGATTAGGTTAATAATTCTTAATAAAAAATTCAAATGAAACAACTGCAACAGCTTTTTCTTCTTTTCATTCTGTTCACTTTTTTAGCTTGTAATCACAGACAAGAACCGAGTGCGATCAATCCCTCGCTGACCTTATGGTATGAGCAACCTGCGTCTGTTTGGGCAGAGGCGCTGCCTCTTGGAAATGGCCGTCTGGGCGCTATGGTGTACGGCAGAACAGCAAATGAGATCATCCAGTTTAATGAAGAGACACTTTGGACCGGTCAGCCGCATGATTATGCAAATCCAGGTGCGCACAATTACCTCGAAGAACTCCGCCGGTTGCTGTGGGAAGGGAATCAGGACGAAGCCGAAGAGTTGGGAAACAAGCACTTCATGTCCCAGCCTTTAAGACAAATGAGTTACCTTCCTTCAGGAAATATTTTGCTGAATTTTCCTGGGCATGAAGAGGTTACTTCATATCAACGGAGGCTTGATTTGAGCAATGCCGTTTCATCTGTCTTTTATGAAATTGACGGGGTACAGTTTAAAAGAGAGGTTTTCGCCTCGGCGCCAGCTCAGGCGGTAATTATCCGACTCGAATCTTCTGAAAGAGAAGCGCTTAATTTTTCCGCAGGACTCAATTCACCCCATTCAGAATACGAAGTCACAATAGATGGGAACCAGGTCATTCTGAAAGGAAAAGCAAACGATTACCCCAGGGAAGTGGATCGCAATGGGAATCCCTATCCCGAAAGCAGACTCACTTTTGAAGCCCGGCTTCGCATTGAAAACGAAGGAGGTGAACTCGTTCAATACGGCGATTCCATTGCTGTGGTGAATGCCCAAAAAGCAACACTTTATTTGGTTGCAGCCACCAGCTTTATAGATTACAGTGACATCAGTGCAAATCCCAAAGAACGCTGTAAAAAATACCTTGCCAATCTGGAAGGAAATCCCTACAAAAACCTTAAAAAGGATCATATACGCGACTACCAGAACTTATTTAACCGTGTTTCACTTGACCTGGGCAGATCTGAAATTTCAGAAAGGCCAACTGATCAGCGGCTCACATCCTTTTACCAGGATGAAGACCAAAGTATGGTTGCATTGCTATACCAGTACGGCAGATACCTGCTTATCTCCTCATCTCGGCAGGGAACAGAACCAGCCAACCTGCAAGGCATTTGGAACGACCAGTTATCGCCGCCGTGGGACAGCAAATACACCATTAACATTAACATTCAGATGAATTACTGGATTACCGGAATGACCAATCTTTCAGAGTTGTCTGAACCATTAATACAAATGGTAAGTGATCTTGCTGTTACAGGAATGAGTACTGCAAAAAAGCATTATAACCTGGACGGCTGGGTTACACACCATAATACCGATATCTGGCGAGGAGCTGCACCTATAAATAATGCAAATCATGGCATTTGGCCTACTGGAGGAGCATGGTTAAGTCAGCACCTGTGGTGGCACTATGAATATACCAACGATAAGGAATACCTAAAAAACAAAGCCTATCCAATTCTAAAAGAGGCTTCCAGGTTTTTTACATATTATCTTGTTCCCGACCCTGATAATCCGGAGTGGTTAATAAGCGGACCGAGCAATAGTCCTGAAACCGGAGGGTTGGTAATGGGACCAACAATGGATCATCAAATTATAAGAAATCTCTTTGCCAACACCATTGAAGCAGCAGAAATTCTTGATGTAGACCATGAATTTATTGAACTGGTGAAAGAGAAGCGAGCAAAAATAGCCCCCAATTTAATTGGAAGATACGGGCAGTTGCAAGAATGGGTGGAAGATAAAGATGACCCGGACAACAAACACCGCCATGTTTCACATCTGTGGGGATTACACCCGGGGAATGAGATAAGCCCATTAACAACCCCGGATCTTGCCGAAGCGTGTAAGGTAACTCTTTCACACAGAGGAGATGGTGGCACAGGTTGGTCAAG
>CAZOXI010000378.1:0-4219 GCA_964583445.1 uncultured Bacteroidaceae bacterium
GCCCTTGGTCTTGTCTTTATCACTGTGGCTTTTTTCTGGATGGCATTTCATCAAAATGGCTTCACACTCACTATATTTGCCCGCGATTTCACGGTAAGTAAGGTTAGTTCATTTAGCTACCTTTTCTTTGATTTACGAACCTTCATTCCCATATTGGCAGCTATCGTCGCACTGATCTTCATGTTTCGTAAAAGTTCCCCGCTAAAAACAAAACTGATCAGCTCAGCGGTTTTTGCAGCAGGTGCAGTCATTGCATATAGTTTTTACACGGGTTTTGATGATACGATGAACATCGAACCGGAAATTTTCCAATCCTTCAATCCAATTTTTATTGTGGTACTCACCCCGGTAATAGTGGGATTCTTCAACTGGCTTCGTGTACGAGGAAAAGAACCTTCCTCTCCAAGGAAGATCGGAACGGGTATGTTTATTACAGCCCTGGGCTTTGTTGTGATGATGTTCTCTGCATTTCATTTGCAAAGCGTAACCGGTTTAAGTCCTTACTGGCTCATCAGCACCTATTTCATCCTCACAGTTGCTGAATTATTCCTGAGTCCAATCGGTATCTCGTTTGTGGCCAAAGTCGCTCCTCCCCGCTTCAGCGGGTTGGCTCAAGGCGGATGGCTGGGTGCTACAGCCATTGGCAACCTGCTGGCAGGACTGGTGGGTAAACTCTGGGATATCGTGGAACTCTGGCAGTTCTTCTTGTTATTGGTCGTACTTACCCTGCTTTCGGGGGTATTTATCTTCTCGATCATAAGAATACTCGAAAACGCGACCAAATCTTCTGAGTAATTGCATTAAGAAATAAAAAAAAGCATAGTACTATGAAAAGTCAAATAATAATCACAGCAAGCCTTCTGCTGAGTCTACTCTTCTTCCCAGGCTGTAAATCGGACACCTCTCCTTCAGACCTTCAGGAAGAAGTCGAGGTGCTGAAAGAAATTGAGAAACGATCAGAAAACATTGAAAGTGAAAACGATGCATTCAATGTCCTGAGGGATCTCAATCAAACCATTAAAGACATCCGGGACAAAATTCTCCAGATGGAAGAACACTATCGTAAGGCTTCAGAAAATGAAAAAATGCAGATGGAGAAGGAGTTTGAGCAAGCTAACAGGGAAATTGACCGTTCGCTCGGGATTATCAGCAAAAATACAAAACCTTACAAAGACAATGAAGACGTATCAAAAATGCTTGATAAGCTCAACGAGATACTGATCTCAAAATAGCATCTGATTCTATTTTTTTTCGATACATGAGGCTCCTTGAAACAGGGGCCTCTTTTTTTATTCCGCAAACGGCGCTGAGAAGAGGTCCTTTACAACTGAAATGTCCCCATCAGTTGGCGCGGGTTCCAACCCGAGAATATGCGCAATGATCCCATATACCTGCACATTTTAAAAGGGCGGATGTATATGCCCGGATCTAAAAACAGGTCCTGCAGTATAGAAGATGGTGCATATCGGTATTCCTGTTATCATACCCATGGACACTACCGGTATATCCTGAAGCATCGGGGGTGGTCCTTATGAGCCAGGAAGGAACCTATGTTTCGTTCACTGAACGGATATATTCCTGTACATCAAACTTATGTTTTGCCCCGTTGTAATTCATGTAGCGGATCTTTCCGTACACCGGACGCTCTGTCCAGGCCCGGTCGTGTACGCCGCCAATCGACCAGGCGATCCCTGTGTACCCATTGGGATCCCTGCCATCGAGTTCATACTTGTCATTCAGGTAAATAGCAATTTCCATGGCCTTTTCAGGAGTTTCTGTCCACTCCAGGATCTTTTTCGCCCAGTACATACGCATATACCCATGCATTTTACCTTGTTTCACCATCTGCAGCTGGGCAGCATTCCAAAGGGAGTCGTGGGTCTCCCCTTCTTCAAACTGTTTCCTGGAGTACATATATTCTCTTTCATCCTTGCGGTGTGCATCATGTGTCTTTTGCGCCCAGTCATGAAACCCGGAAGTATTGTCGTAATCAGGCTGGTAGTGACAATAGTTGTCTGACAGTTCTTTGCGTACGATCAGTTCTTCAAGAAATGCCTCGCTGTCAGCATCTGCAGGATGTTGCTTTAAAACTTCGATGGCAACGCGCATGCTGGAGATTTGCCCAAAATGCAGATACGGTGAAAGGTCTGACGTCATGCGCTGGTTGGGATCGTTACGCGCTTCATTATACCCTTTCAGTCTTTCAGCGATAAACTGCTCCAACATTTTCTCGGCTGCCTTGCTGCCAGGAATAATCCAGCCAGTGGGTTTGACGGATCGGTCCAGTTGAAGTGAGGCGAGCAGATCGTCGGGTGAAAAGAGCCCGGGAAGTTCTGATCCTGGCTTCATTGGTTGCAGTTCCGGCAGCTCCTCCAGGAACCGGTCAATATGCCGGTGGATCTTTGGCCTCAGGGTATATGCGGCAAATTCAACCTTGTCACTGACAAACCGGACCGGTACGATATTATGGCCATCCACCTCCACGAACTTGCAGCCGGATCGCTCCATGGCGGCCGCAACCCACTGCCGTTTGATCCGCATCGGATCAAAATCTGTAACCACAACTCCTGCGCCATGCGACTGTATAAAACCGGTCATAATATCCGGCGGATCACCAATGACCAGGTGAAAGGGGATATGTAATTTGTGCAATTGCTGCGCTGTTTCATGTAATCCCCTGAGCATAAAATCATAGTGCCGAAGCATTGCACCCGGATACGCTGCCGTAAGTGTAAAAACAACGAATAACTTCGCCTCCAATTCATGTGCAAGCTGACGGGCGTACAGCAATCCCGTGTTACCCGCGACCCGCTGTTCCCTGCTCATCCAGTAAACCACATTCCCTTCTGCCTGCAGGTCTGGCGTGAAGTCAAATATGCGTTCCTTTTGTATCCTCATAATATGTTCAGGGGTCAATAATTCCCGTAGTATCCGGAGCTGAACGCAGCCACCTGAAGTAGATAGGATCATCACCTGCCGGTCGCATGTACTGGTGTACCGGTGGTTTTTCCGGAAGGTCCACCTCTGCCACCTGCAGTCCTTCGCCAAAATCATAATATTGCATGGCCCAGTTTTCATAGCCTCCGGAGCGTGATATCCGCCTGAAATCAAATTCAGCGATCGTCGCTTCCGGATGGTGCGCATCCAGCTTGAGAATAAACCTGGGGCCAAATCGTTGCAAGGCAGAGATGAAGTAGAGGCTCAAATCGTATCCTGCAACGCCGAAATTACTCCCCTGCCGCGTAAAAGACTGGGGTTCCTTGAAATAGTTTTGCCGGTAGGCATTCAGAAAGGCAAGATATTCCGGATCCGTGTAATCGTAATAATGCGTATGAGATACCCGGAGGTTAAGTGCATGGACGTAAGGGATCTCAATGTTGTTAAAACCCATCCAATAAGAGGAACCGAAGAGTTCGATATCATAGTTGCCGATCTCATAATAGAGTCTGCTGGTCACCTGGCTTGCAAAAGCTTCATCAAAGGCAGGCAAGATGATTACATTCTTGCTGTCAGGGTTAAGCGCATGGATCAGGTCCTCCGTTTCGCCGTTTTGTATGATCACTTCCTTGAACAACACTGTTTCCAGTGCAGAATATTTTTCCAGTTCATTAAACAGTTGCTCCTTGTAATATTCGACCCGGTCCATGTCGGCAGAATCGCCGTCGTGCACCAGGATCAGGTTACGATCATAAAACCGTGAAATAAATTCGGCGTTTCGCTTAAACTCTATCCTGTATGAGGGATTTGCCTGAAAAAGGTAAGGATTATCCAATAAAAGTGAATCGCCGGTATGAAACGGAGTTACCAACGGTATCCGGTGTTTTTTTGAAAATTCAGAAACCAACTCCAGGTTATAAGGGTAGAAAGGTCCAATAATCAGGTCCGCGTTCCGCATTTCCGGCATTGTGAGTAATTGCCGGGTGGTGTGCATGCTTTTTTTTGTGTCAAATACATTGATATCGAGTTCCAAACCCGTTTCAGCGAGTGCGTCAACTGCCAACAGGCTACCTTCCAGGAACTCCAGAAAGGGAATGGCCTTGGGGGTTTGTTTTTCCAACATGTACTCTTTCCTGATCCGTTCCCTCCAGAAAGCAGATTTAACATCCTTCAGCAGTGAGTCGAGCGGCTCCATCTCTGTATAATCGAATGGCACGAGGTACACTACGCGGTACATTTTACCGGGCCGGTATTCCTCCACCATCAGCTCTTCATAGGTATA
>CAZOXI010000379.1:0-4208 GCA_964583445.1 uncultured Bacteroidaceae bacterium
TTATCTTGATTATCAACACCATGTGAATGAAAAAAGACTTTCTCAGCAAACCCTAGGTAAATTCCCACATAACAGGATGATTATCGGTAAAGCGCAGTCGCTCCAGGGTGATGCATCCCGCCTTTTTTTCTTTTTGAGTAAGTTCGTAGTAGAAATGCTCATTCCATTCCTCAATTGCCGGCTCACGAACAAATTCAGTTCGAATCGGTCTGTTGACTTTCTTCATTGCATCGGAAAAGCCGGTAACCGACAACAAGCCGAGGCTCCTGACCGGACTGGAAATAATACTGCCCTTGCCCTGAACTTTCTTAATGTATCCTTCAAGAACCAGATGGCTGAGCGCCTGCCTTACGGTTGATCTTGCCAATTGGTATGTAGTGCATAATTCCTGTTCGCTTGGCAACTGTTCGCCTTCTCTGTAAAGGCCTTTTTGGATCTGCATCTTCAGGGTATTGTGCAAGCGGCTGTATTGCGTCATACTTTTCACGTATCAAATGTATAATAAATATATGTACGTACAAATAAATTTATTTCTTTATAATTAAATATTATTATAATTCAATATTTTAAAATAAAATTATATAATTATATTTGTACGTACATGTTATTTATAAGAATGTTGTTTAAGGGTGACAATGTTTTTATAATTGCTGTTTATCAAAGAAAAGGAAGCCAATGAAAACCAATCAGAAAAAGTTTGTTTTCTTAATTTCAGTATTATTTTTTATTTCTTTCGGAGTTTTTATATTCGGTCAAATCCATATCAATCAGCTAGGATATAACTCAGGGGGATATAAAACAGCTGTTTTTGAATCTGCCGAGGAAATGGATGCTGGCACATTTGAACTTCTGGATAATTCAGGTAAGGTTGTCTTCTCAGGAAATACTCAAAATGCAGAGAAAGTTCCAGAATGGTCTGAGAACAACTATTATATTCTCGATTTCAGTGAATTTGAGCGCAAGGGAGTCTATAAAATTGTGGTAGGTGAGGTGGTCTCATATCATTTTGAGATTAATGAACGCTTAACGGCCTCTTCAACCGTTCCTTTATTGGTGTCAGCTATTAATTCGATGCGAGATACCGGCAATCCGGGAGATACAGCTGTGCCGATAAGAAATACAAACATCAGGGTAAATATGCTTGGTGGTTATCGTGATGCAACGGGCGATCACAACAAACATTTTTCACATTTATCTTATGCCGCTTACTTTAATCCCCAGCAAGCCCCTATGGTAGCTTTTTCGCTTTTGTCTGCCCTTGAAAACACATCCTTGTCGGATGATTTAAGGGAAAAAATGAAAAAGGAAGTTTATTATTCAATGGACTATCTTAACAAGAGCTTAAGTCCGGATGGCTTTTTTTATATCTCCGTATTTGATCAATTCGGATCAAAACCCGAAACACGTGAAATATGTTGCTGGGGAACTCCGGAAAGTATCGCGGGTCGAACAGATAACTACAGATGCTCATTTCGAGAAGGGGCTGGAATAGCAATTGCAGCATTTTGTAAAGCGTATCTCATGGAAAAATCCGATCTCACAAAACATTATCTTGAGCAGGCCGAAAAGGCTTTTGAGCATCTTACAAGCGGCGAAGCTATATCAAATAAAGTGCTGTATAATGAAAATTATCCTAACAATCTCCTGGACGATTATACCTCGTTGATCGCTTCTGTCCATCTATATAAAGCCACTGGTGGCAAGAAATACCTGGATTATGCAATAAAAATGGTGGATCTCATGCTTGGAAAATTCGATGAGAAGGGCTTTTTCTACAGCGATGAAGGCCGTAAAAGGGTGCACTACCATGCTGTTGACGAGGGTATGCCCTATATGTCTATGCTGGATTTTGCTAAAATCAGCCAATACAGAAACGAAGAAATAAAGAAAGCCCTGCGGGCTGTAACCAAACACTATTTGAAGATATCTGAAACAAACAACCCATTTGGTTACATAAGGCAGTATTCAAGTGCATTTGCCAATGACACGTTATGTGAACCCCAGGTTCGGTTTTTTATGCCCCACAATAACGAAACGGGGTATTGGTGGCAAGGGGAAAATGCCAGGATAATGTCCTTGTCTTATGCGTTGACAAGAATTTGCAACGAAGTTGAGGGTATTAATAAAGCGAAAATACAAATGCTTGTTGCAAATCAGTTTGACTGGTTGTTGGGAAAAAACCCATTTGATGTTTGCATGTTATATGGATTGGGACAGGTAAATTTCCCACAATATTTTGGGGCATCTACAATGCCAAACCCTAAGGGGATGGTTTGTAATGGCATAACATCCCGACATGCTGATGGCATGGCGATAGAATGGATGCCATATGACAATAACGAACCAAAAGAAAGGGGCAATAACTGGAGGTGGATAGAAGGCTGGTTGCCACATATTACCTGGACTTTAATGGCTTCATCTATAGAATAGTCTGTATACTCTTATATATTACGGCATTATTATATTAGATTGTATACCAACAAAATGAGTAAAAGCAAGATTGAAGAAATTTTGATTCACACCCTGCTTTTTCAGACATTTTACCCCGCTTAATTCTTGTCGCATAATTTTAAATTTGATACAATGTAGCTTGTGTATTTGTGAATCGAATATTAGTCAATCCGATGTTTCTATACTATCGGGCAATCACAGCCATTGTATTGAAATGATCATGCGATATACCTGGCTGAGCGAAAGTTTTCTAATTCAAGAGAGTATTAGAATCAAGAAATAAAAGTATAAATTTATGAAAAGGAATAGGACAATACTTATTGGCCTGGCTTTGTTGTTTACCCTAACAGGTTATTCCCAGAATTCAGAACTAACCGGCCAGGAAAGATCCGAAGGTTGGGTAATACTATTCGATGGCAGCACTTCAAATGGATGGAAAAAGTTCAACGGCGATCCTTTTCCTGAGAAAGGATGGAAAATCGATAATGGTATTCTATCGGTTGATCCTTCAAATGGGCGCGGTGGTGACATTATCACGGAAAGCAGTTACGCAGACTTTGAGCTCTCAATTGAATTTATGGTCTCAAAGGGAGCCAACAGCGGCATCAAGTATTTTATGTTCGAAAATACCAACCTGGGCCTGGAGTTCCAGATACTGGACAATGAGAATCATCCGGATGGAAAGGCCGGGCGGAACGGTAATCATACACAGGGAAGTCTTTATGATCTGATTCCACCAGGGAAAAAAGGGGTGAGCAAACCATATGGAGAATGGAACCATGCCCGGATCATTTCAAAGGGCCAAAGGGTGGAACACTGGCTCAATGGAGAAAGGATTGTAAGCTACAGGCGGGGGGGGAAGCATTTCAACAGGCTTGTATCGATCAGTAAATACAAAGACCATGAAGGATTTGGCATGATTACTGAAAGTCCGATTTTGCTGCAGGACCATGGTGATGTAGTCTCCTTCAGAAATATTCAGATAAGGGAGTTGTAGATTAAACGAGTATTTTACCAGGGAAGTAAGCCAAGCCAGGATCATTATTATTTTGATTTTAAGCGACAATCCACGGTTCTTTCCCAATAATATTAAATCATTCACACCCCTTATTTTAGCTTTTTATCACCCTGAAATATACAATACCAAGTCATATTTTTATGGCATAATATAAGTTAAATAAGAAACTTTCAAATAAGTAATGATGAAATCATCCAGAAGAAATTTTGTAAAAAAGGCAGTAGCAGGCACTGCTGCGATAGGTTTTGGAGGTATAGGATATGGGATTTCCCCGCGGAGCTATGGTCGTATTCTGGGGGCCAATGAAAGGATCTTGATTGGGATAATGGGAACGAATGGAAGGGGAAAAGGATTGGCAAGCCAATTGGAAATGATGAAGAACGTGGAGGTAGGATATATCTGTGATGTGGAGGAGAAAGCCTTGCAAAAGGGGGTGAAGGCAGTTATGGAAGTATCTGGCCGGATACCGAAAACAGACAAGAACCTGCTGCGTTTACTCGAAGATAAAGAGTTGGATGCTATGGTAGTATCTCCACCTGACCACTGGCACGCTCCAGCAACGATCCTTTCCTGTAAGGCAGGAAAACATGTGTATGTGGAGAAACCACTTTCCCACAATCCGCGTGAAGGAGAACTCGCCATTGAGGCTGCAAAAAAATACAATAGGGTAGTACAGATGGGGAGCCAGCGACGCTCAGCTCCTCTGCTGAAAGAGGGACTTGATAAGCTTAAGGAAGGG
>CAZOXI010000380.1:0-4194 GCA_964583445.1 uncultured Bacteroidaceae bacterium
GCATCAGATGATTTAAAGTATAGAAATCAAGACTGTTATCGAACGAACTCAAATATTTAAATGAATCCGACAGTAACTCATATTTCTCAGCGACTGTAAGCTTAGATGTTGAGATATTTACCCCTATTCGCTTTAAAAACCTTTCTGTTTTATTATTCCAGTTTGGCAACTCGTCCGGGAACCTTGCCTGAAGAATCGGACTCCAGAATGATTTAGCAAAGAGATCAATTTTATAATCCCCATCAAGAATATTCTGAGCAATTATAAAAGGAGAATCATTTGAATTGGTAATATAATCAAATGCATTCCTGAGCTGCTTCAAAGCAGCCTTTATCCTTGGTTCTCCAAGTCTGATATAAGCCGGACCTTCCAGGGATCTGGAATATTCGTATACTATACCATATAAATCATCATCTGAGGTCTTTTCTAATGCCTCTGGTTTCAGAAAATCAGCTCTTATTTTCTCCGCTTTTTTCCTGAATGTTTGGGCATAACTTGATTCTTTAGAATTTGCAGATAACCATTGATTATATCCATCAATAATTTGCTTTAATTGGTCATCAGAAAGCTGAAATGGATTTTCCATACGTCGGAATATTTATTGAATTACTTGATATCGTTGAAAATTATGTATTTGGTTATATATAGATATTGGATTAAACCCCCATATCAAACAAAATCAATACTACAATACATTAAAGTTATCAAAAGAAATTATAAAAGGAACCTAATTAATTATTTAAGTATTCAGGGTGATCCCGTTGCGCCCCTCCCTTGTAATCGTCATGCTGATTCCCGAGTTCCGTAACTAAGCCCGAATATAGTTCCTGCCCTTTGTAAGACGCCAGCCGTATAACCAGTAAACAGGTTGCCGTTATACTTATCACTGTATCACATACTCTACAGCTTTCGACTGAATGTGGCAACTTCTCGACTCCTCATCAAGGGTTCACTTGTGTTCATCTCCTATATTCTTACCTGATAAGTTCATGACTTATCTTTTCCTAAACGCTCAGTACCATGGCTCTTTACCTCAGCACCTTTAGGTGGTTTGAGGCCACCTCCTGCAAAGCGACCCCGGTGGGCCAACTACTCGTTTGCAGTTTCCACCATCTCAATTACAGCATGCAGAACTTTATCTCGCCGATATTCTGCTTCTCGGCACACTATGGTGTCGTTTGGCGATTCGAAGCACTCACCTGTCGAACCGCAAAAAAGACAATTAATATAACCCTCTTGAAATTAGCACTATCCGCCAAATGCACTAGACACGATGTTGTGCTTTCGTGCTTTGTTTTCCTCCGTCTATGCGTTGGTGTAAAAGCTCTTTGCAACCGCAGGAACGAGGATTGCGATGTGCTTGAACTGAGGGCTGGCTTTACAGCCATTTTTATATTGTTTTCAATCCCAACTCTTTCAAGAATTCATTGTGTTTGTCCGTATTGTTTTTAATCCTTTCATTTATTGAAGTCAGCTTTGCATTAACTTTATTCAAGTCAATTTGAACGTCATCTTCTGCTGTGCTCACATACCTCGAAATGTTCAAGTTGTAACTGTTCTTTTCAATTTCTTCCATAGAGACTTTTCGTGAAAAACGTTCAGTCTCTTGTCTGTATTTGTAAGTCTCTACAATGTTTTTAATATGCTTTTTACCAAGACTGTTCTGTCGTTTCCCATTTTCATACTGCTCACTGGCATTGATAAATAAAACATCGTCTTCTTTTTTACATTTCTTCAGTACAAGTATGCAAACAGGTATTCCTGTTGAATAGAACAATTTAGAAGGTAATCCGATAACTGTATCAATGTTGTTATCTTTTAACAGCTTGGTGCGGATTCGTTCTTCTGCTCCGCCACGGAATAAAACTCCGTGAGGCAGTATGATTGCCATTGTACCGTCTTCACTTAAAAAATGAAAACCGTGTAACAGGAAAGCAAAATCGGCAGCTGATTTGGGCGCAAGACCATAGCTTTTGAAACGGAAATCATCTGCCAAGGTATTATTAGGTTCCCAACGTAAACTGAACGGAGGATTGGCTATTATTGCATCAAACTCCATTTTTTTGGAAGGATTCATTTCGTTGAGAAGTTCCCATTGGTTAAGCAGTGTATCTCCATGAAATATATCAAATTCGGCATCTTTCATACCATGCAAAAGCATGTTCATCCGGGCAAGGTTGTAGGTAGTAATGTTCTTTTCCTGACCATAAATTTTGCCGATACTGCCGTCATTTTCTTTGATACGTTTTCTTACATTCAACAATAAAGAGCCCGAACCACAGGCAAAATCCAAAACATTATCCAATTTGCTTTTCTTACCTGAGCTTGGGTCTTGACTGTCAAGTGTAACGATTTCTGAAAGAATGGTAGATATTTGTTTTGGCGTATAAAATTCTCCTGCTTTTTTACCCGAACCTGCGGCAAATTGACCAATCAGATATTCGTAGGCATCTCCAAGCGTATCGGTATCGGTGGAAAAATCTGCTATTCCTTCTGCAATTTTTTGAATGATGGTACATAATTTTTTATTGCGGTCGGTGGGTGTTTTATCTAGTTTTTCGGAGTTAAGGTTAATTTCCGAAAACAAGCCCTGAAAGGAATTATCAAACGATTCATTTTCGATGTATTTAAAACCTTTTTCCAGTGTACTAAGTAATTCTCCATCCTGGGTTCGGGCAAGTTCTGTGATATTATTCCACAAAAATTCAGGCTTAACCACATAATGCACTTTTCTGCGCATTTGCTTTTCGAAATCCACCACATCATCAGGATTTTCTTTATACCATTTCTCTAAGGGTGGTTTTACCCTGAGTTTCGACATCTCATCCGGAGGTGTGTCGCTCGGGTAATCTCTTCCCAATTCCTTTTTTGCAGACTCTTCATAATTGGTCGATAAATATTTTAAGAAAAGAAATGAAAGCATATAATCGCGAAAATCATCTGCATTCATTGCCAAATCCTTGTTTGTGGCAGCCGGGATCCACACATTCACTTTTTTCACCTCGCCCCCGATGGGCCGGATTTCCGCTTCCTGCAACAGGACCTCACGTATTATTCAGTATACTATGAAATAGGTGACATCTATTTTGAATTGAAAAACTACCCAAAGGCCATTGAGGCTTACGAAAAATACCTGAAAGTTGCACCGGGGAACGAAGATGCGCGCTATAACCTGAATGCAGCAAAATTCAATATGGATTTGATGATGTTTGAGTGAGTTACCAGTCCTGCTAACGCTGGAAAATGTTGGGAGAATTGAAGTTATTGATGTTATCTGAAAATCATGAATTAAGGGGATACTTCATACTGCCATTTAACCATTCACCAACAATTTCTTCCTTTTTACTTCCCTGTGCTTTATGGTATATTTTTCCGGTATATGGATATCCTTCGCCAAGATACTCATAACTATTTCTTTTAATATATTTGAGAATCCGATTCTCCTTTCTGAATTCAATACCGATATTATCCCTGTTATAACAAAAATCAGAAGGTATAATGCTTCCTGTATTGGTTCCATACCTGGCCTTTAATTCCTGCTTGATATAGGTCGTGCTCACTGATTTGCCCTTTTTGTCTTTCAATACTTCTTTTATTTGCTCATATGTAGTCATAGTAATTGGATTTATTCAGCAGTTGCAAAATGTCATTTAACCTGAGTTGAACCTACTCCATTAATTAGGACGGTTTGTTATGCTTGGTTATATCGGTTGACCGCCGTTTTGTCTGCAAAACCTATCACTGCTACCCTCAAAAAATCTCTCTGTGGATTCGGTATTGATCCGGAATCAAATTCATCTGCATGCTTGTCGATTAAAGTTAAGAAAAATAATTTGCATTAATGTGTCTTTAAAAAAGTTATTTCCGGCAACACCACCAACACTTCCTTGTCCTGCTTCTCATCATACCAGTATACCAGGAAGGAGACTTTTGCGGCTGATGGGGCATAGCCGAGCTGACGAAGTTTCTGGATTTCCTCCTGCATGAGGGCGGAGAATTTCAGGACTTGTTCGTCTGACTGGGTCAAGCATCCTTCTTCGTTCAGTTTCAGGGGTTCTCCTGTTTTGAGCTGCTGGACGCGGCGGTCGATGTAGGCGAAATAACCAAGCTGCACGTGTTTGTGGGTAAGCTGCATGGCCAGTTCTTCCGGAGGTGCATAGGGGGTGTTGTCTTCGATCACCTCAACATTTTCGG
>CAZOXI010000381.1:0-4188 GCA_964583445.1 uncultured Bacteroidaceae bacterium
AGCTCGGCCACATGTACTTCAGGTATTTTATGTGGAATTTTGTGGGCCGGCAGAACGATGTCCAGGGGCATGGAGGAATCCTGAACGGCAGGGTCGTCAGCGGCATCAAGGGCGTGGATGAGCTCTGGCTGGGTAACCAGGACGAGATCACCGATGAAATGCGCAACCATCCTGCGAGGAACACCTACTATTTTCTGCCACTGATCCTGGGAATCATTGGATTGCTCTTTCACCTGAAGCGTGACGTGAAAGATTTCTGGATCATCATGACCCTGTTCATCATGACCGGCGTTGCTATCGTGATATACCTCAACCAATCGCCTTTCCAGCCCCGGGAACGTGATTATGCGTATGCGGGTTCGTTCTATGCATTCTCCATCTGGGTGGGCATGAGCGTTGCCGGAATGGCTTCGTTCATCAGTCGGTGGATGTCGATGCGCCTTGCGGCGATATTCAGTTTCATCATTGCACTGATGGCAGGTCCGCTGCTGATGGCAGCCCAGAACTGGGACGATCACGATCGTTCAGGAAGATACCTCGCCAGGGATATTGCCCGTAACTACCTTGAATCCTGTGATGAGGATGCCATCCTCTACACGGTTGGCGATAATGATACTTTCCCGTTGTGGTACCTGCAGGAGGTGGAAGAAATCCGGACAGATGTTAGGGTGGTGAACATGATGCTGTTCAATACGGAATGGCACATCGACCAGATGAAGATGCAGGCCTATGAATCGGAACCTTTACCGATCTCTTTTCCGAATGCAAAATACCGGGAAGGTACCAATAATTCAATATATGTCAGGGAAAACGAACGCTGGGCTACGGCTGATTATATTGCAAATTTCATCAGGAGTGACGACCCCCGTACCAAGCTCACCCTGCGCAACGGAGATAAGGTCGATCACCTGCCCACCCATAAAATCGTGATCGATGTAGATTCTGCTGCTGTACTGGAGCATGGGATCGTTGCCCCGTATGATGCAGACAAAATAGAAAAAGATGTGCGTATTCAACTCACGCCCAATGACCAGATACTGAAAGGAAACATGCTGCAGCTCGACATTTTTGCACAGAATGACTGGAAACGCCCGGTATATTTTACTGCGGGAGGATTCGACAGTAGCCTGGGACTGGAACCCTACTACCAGCTGGACGGCCTGGCCTACAAGGTCGTGCCGATCAGGACCCCGCAGGAAAGCATCCTTGTGATGGGCCGCATCGATCCGGACAAAATGTATGATGTCGTCATGAACACATTCACCTGGGGAAGAATGAATGCACCTGATGTACACCTGGATTATTATTCAATACGTACACTTTCCGTAATCAGATTCAGAAACCTGCACGTGCGTCTCGCTCTTGAACTGCTGGAGCGTGGTGATACGGTGAAGGCCGTGAATGTGCTGGACCGCTGCATGGAGTTGGCACCCCATTCAGTGTTGCCCTACGACCAGTTCATTGGCGGACTTACTTTTCCGCGTGGAGAAAGTACCATCCACCATGAAGGGGTCATCGAAACATATTATATGTGTGGCGAGACGGAAAAAGCAAATGCTATCCTGGTGGAATATTTTGATATCCTGAATCAGCGCATGGCCTATTTCAATTCATTGAAACCAAAGACCAGGACATCTGTTGAGCAGGACCAGTATGAAACCATGTCACAGCTGGAAGAGCTGAGAATGCTGCTGCGTAAATTCGGACAGGAAGACAAGTTGCTGGAACTGGGATTTTAGCACCGGGATCCAGAGAAGTTTTGGAGCAAAGCCGGAACAGGAAATACAACAATACCTGTGTCTATTTTTGCCTTTCCATCAGGTATTCAGCAAAGGCAAATAACTCCGTTTTTCGCTCCTTGGGAGTATTGAGATGGTTCAGGCTTTCCAGGGCTTCCTGGTAGTAATTATTGATGACGCGCTCCACTTTCTCTTTTACATGCAATGTGTCAAAAAGCTTTACTACTTCCCGCACCTTTTTTTCCGGGTCAAAATCCCTGGCCGTAAGCCAACCGGTCAGGCTTTTCTTCTGATCGGCATTTGCATCTCTCAGTGCAGTGATCATCAGCAAGGTTTTCTTGTTATCGACGATGTCCATTCCAGGTTTTTTCCCAACCAATTCCGGATTTCCATATACATCCAGCAAATCATCCTGTAACTGGAATGCGATCCCCAGGTCACGCCCAAAATCATACAATTCAGCAGCATCCCTTTCTGCCGCACCCCCCAGCATGGCACCGATCTTCAGGCTGGCTGCTATCAGTACGGCAGTCTTCAGCTCTATCATCCGCAGGTATTCCTCTTCGGAAACGGTCATCTGCTGCTCAAAATTCATATCCATCTGCTGTCCCTCACATACCTCGATGGCTGTACGCGTAAACACATTGTGCACACCACGAAGCACTGCGCCCGGCGCTTCATTCATAAACCGACTGGCCAGGATGGACATGACATCGCCAGATAAAATTGCAATATCGCTGTTCCATTTCACATGGACGGTGGGTTTGCCACGACGCACTTCAGATTTGTCCATTATATCGTCATGCAACAGGGTGAAATTGTGGAAGATCTCAATGGCAGTGGCAGGATGCAGTGCCGAATCAACTGATCCGGCAAACATATCACAGGCCAGCAACACCAGCGCGGGACGTATCCGCTTGCCCCCGATGGAAAGGATATAGTTCACCGGTTCATACAATTCAGGGGGATCTTCCGGGAATTTAATGTTTGCGAGGTGCTTCTCAATAAGCTTCTGTGCTTCTGATAAGGTATACATATTTGCTGAATATTTTGTGTAAATGCACTTTAACAGCGATCGAAACAACTAAGTTAATTCCATTTTTCAGCTGTACCAAGTATTGGAGCAGAATTTTACAGAAACTTCAGATTGAACTTTGGCACATGGATTGACGTTTAAATACAGATTTGATACGTCAGGTTATTAACGTTTTATGATTAAATTTGGACTTTCAATAAAATAATGATGGTAAACACACATAAAATAATTCACTTTTTAACTTTCATACTCACTTTTGTAACAGGTACGTTGCTTGCGCAGGGATACGAGATCCAGGTGAAAGCACCGGATTTTGCAGGGAAGGAAGTGATACTCGCCGAATATTTCACCAACAGAATGGTTCCCAAAGATACCGCGCAGATCAGTCTGACAGGCGATGCAGTTTTCACAGGTGACCAACCTTTTGACGGCGGGATGTACGTGATGTACTTTGGCCCAAAATATTTCTTCGATTTCCTGATGGACCGGGACCAGGTATTCAGTGTCTCTGTCGATAGCACAGATCTTGTAAAAAACACCAGGTTCACAGGCAGTGCCGATAATGAACTGTTTTACACCTACAAGAAATACCTGGCAGACCAGCGAAAATTACAGCAGCAGTATCAAGCACAATTGGCAGCAGCAAAAACGCAGGACGACTCGGTCAGCATCCAGCACAAACTGGAAGACCTCAACGCGCAGATGAACACCTATGTCGATGCGTTGATCTCTGAAAACAGCGACACCTTTTTCAGCACCTTTCTCGAGGCCATGAAAGAGCATAGCACCCCGGCAGAATTGCTGAAAGGTACGAAACGACAGCAGGATTCTATCCGGTATGTGTATTACAAGGACCACTACTTCGACACCTTTGATCCGTCCGATATCAGGCTGCTTCACACGCCACTCTATGAACCAAAAATCAAGACCTATATTAATAACATTGTGCCGCAGCATCCCGATTCGCTGATTACTGCAGTCGACATGTTGATCGAACAGTCCAGGTCTGATGAAGATATTTTTCGCTATATGCTCATCACCCTCTTCAACAATTTTGCAGAAAGCAAGTTGATGGGGATGGACAAAGTATATTTTCATATTGCTGAACAGTACTATATCCCGGAAGCCACATGGAGTAGCGAGGAATTCATTGTAAAACTTCGCGACAACCTGGAGAAAAGCAAGCCTACCTTTATCGGCAACGAGGCCCCCGATTTTGAACTGAAGGGATTACCGTCCGATCATTTCCACCTGGCGCAGATGGATACGGCCATCAAGAGTGATCCGCATGTCGGGTTTGACTTCAGGCTCTCCGATATCCCGGCGGAATATACCCTGCTGTATTTCTGGGAAGCTGACTGCGGGCATTGTAAGAAATCAACACCCCAACTGTACGAAATCTTTGAAAAATAC
>CAZOXI010000382.1:0-4186 GCA_964583445.1 uncultured Bacteroidaceae bacterium
GATTCGATATTTTTAACCTTGGAAGGGGCATCGAATATTCAGTAGTAGAGATCGTCGAAGCCTTTGAACGCCAGCTTGGAGAAAAGGTAACCATTGAGGTTGACCAGGCGAGGGTGCGGAAAGTCGAGCGGCAACATCTACTCGCCGATGTTTCAAAGCTAAAAAAAATGACCGGTTGGGAGCCGCAATGGGACATTGACAAGGGAATAAAGAATCTTGTTGAAAGCTGGAAGAAATAATACGAAATATGATGACTGAAACGAAACGTCTTAAACTCGGCATATTATTTAACTTCAATCCTTCATGGATGGGAGGGATCATCTATATATTCAATTTGGTTAAAGCATTAAATTTTCTGGATGAACAAGATAAACCACAGATATTTTTGTTTTATAAACCCGGTTTGAAGAAATTCCTGAATGAGTTTGATGCGTATCCCTACCTGGAAAAGGTCGAATGGGATTTTCCAACACCTGTGAAAGGTCTTCTAAAATCAATCTTTTTACGAAAGAATTTTTTTGTAAATGGTATTCTTAAAAATTATTCACTTGATGCAGTGTATCCTATGCATGATTTTCCGGTAAAAACAGACACAGCAACAAAATTGATCTATTGGAGACCGGATTTCCAACACAAACACTACCCGGAATTCTTTTCAAAGAAGGTTATCCTGGGCAGACATTTGCGTATGAAAAATGTACTTAAAAATAATACAGAGATTGTACTGTCTAGTCATGATGCATTTGAAGATCTCAAGAAGTTCTACAAAATTCCGGAGAGAATGAATATTCATATATACCACTTCGTATCAATCATTGATGATTTGAATGATGTGAACTTCGAAGAACTTCTTATCAAATATAAGTTACCCGAAAACTATTACTTGATTTCGAACCAGTTTCACAAACATAAAAACCATAAAGTTGCCTTTGAAGCTGTTGCTAAACTGAAAAAAGAAGGCATAAGAGTTAATTTAGCTATTACCGGTCGTTTTCCCGATGCATCAGATTCACCTTACATGACTGAATTGCACCAGATTCTGGATGAAAATGAATTGCATGATCAGATTATTATGCTGGGAATAATTCCGAGAAACGACCAGTTGCAGCTTATGAGACATTCACAGGCAGTGCTGCAACCCAGTCTTTTCGAAGGATGGAGCACCGTGATTGAAGATGCAAGGTCACTTCAGGTTCCGGTGATTGCAGCCAACTTGAATGTGAATATAGAACAGCTCCAGGAGACCGGAACCTATTTTAATCCCCATAATGTTGAAGAACTGGTCAACATACTGAAGAATTACCCTTCACGTGATATGAATAAAAAGTACTACGAGGAGTATGAAGTCAGGGTAAAAGAAGCAGCAGAGAAGCTGATTGAAATCTTCAGTAACTGAAACCAGCGATTTTTTTAATAATCCGAAACACTTAATGAGAATTCTCTTTATTTCGATTGCCTGGCCTGCTTTGGGTCATCGCAATCTGTATACTGATCTGATGGATGAGTTTATTGCTTATGGACACACTGTAGTTATAGTTGGTACGACAGAATCAGCAAGTGAAAATATGGCTTTGGAGGCGGAGCGGGGTATGTCTGTTTTACAGGTGCCTTCCGGAAAAATACGTAAAGTATCTTATGTGCGAAAAATTCTTTCCTTATTCACGCTAGGTTCCAAAATGAAATCTGCGATACATGCTCACCTGGGGAATCACCAGTTTGACCTGATCCTTGGGGCAACTCCTCCTATCACTTTATCGAGGCTGTATCCTTGGCTAAAGAGAAAGTATAATGCTCCTTTCTACCTGATGTTGAAAGATATATGGCCGCAAGGATCAGTTGATCTCGGGGTGATCAGAAAATACGGACTGGCATGGCAGTATTTCAGATCACATGAAGTGAGGTTATATAAGACGGCTGATTATATCGGCTGCATGTCCCCAAGAGGAAGAGAATACCTGCTCGCAAAAAACAAGTTCCTGGAACCATCAAAAGTAGAGGTTTGTCCAAATACAATCAAACCGACCCCGGATTCAGAATTACCTGTATCAGAAGGCATCAGAAAGAAATACAATATCCCGGAAGACGCATGTGTGTTCCTTTTTTCAGGTAACCTGGGAGTTGGGCATGGTTTGCATTTTCTTGTTGATGTTATTCGTGAACTGAAAGCATATAAAAAGGCTTTTTTCATTATTGGTGGAGCCGGGACGCAATACGAATATCTTGAGAAAAAATTTGCAAATGAAGAGTTTTCCAATGCGTTTTTATACAATTGGCTTCCACGAGAGGATTTTGAAAAGATTCTTGCAACGAGTGATGTAGGCTTAGTTCTTTTGTATAAATACACTTCGCCCCAGTTTCCATCGCGATTGTTGAGCTACCTGGATTATTTGATGCCTGTATTATGTGCCATCAATCCTGAAACTGATATGGGTACGATCATAGAAGAGGTAAATTGCGGCAGATATGTTCTTCATGGTGATAAGAAGGCATTTGCAGATGCTGTAAAATATCTGTCTGAGCATCCTGAGGAGCGGAAAGAAATGGGAAAGAATGGCAGATCGTTGTTACTTAACAGGTATACGGCAAATCACAGTTTTCAAATAATAGCAGATCATTTTCCAGTATAGCGAGAAACAAATGAAGGGCAGGGAAAAACAAAAATTATCAATATTAATTCTTGATCAGGGACGGCAGGCTTTGCCATTTCTGAGATCATATGCAAAAGCTGGTTATCACACAACGGTTATTTGCAATACACGGCTAAGTGAGAGTTACTTTTCACGGTATCCTGACAAGCGTCTTTTATGGCCCAGTTATATGGTTGACCGGAATGGGTATGAGAGCAGGCTCTTCGAATACCTGGAAGCAAACAGGCCGGAAGTTACCATCAGCGTCGGGGACATAACAGCGGATATTCTTTCAAAAAATAAGGAAAGGATTACCAGGTATACACATATAACCTCACCTGATTACCCGGTATTTTTACGAGCTGCAGATAAACTTAATCTCATGCAGTATTGCATGAAAAATAATCTTCCCAGTCCACGCACGTATGATTTGAATGATGCTACCCTGGAGGATATTCCAAACATGCTGGAATTCCCGGTTATTGTGAAACCAAACAGGGGTCTGGGGGCAATTGGTGTAGAACGGTATAATTCATTCGATGAATTGGTCATTGGGTACAGGAAATTAAAGGCAGCGCATGGCAATCTGATCGTCCAGGAGTTCATACCACAGGATGGCGGAATGCAATACCAGGCTGAAGCGTTTGTGGATGCAAATGGGAGAGTAAAAGTATGCATGGTAATTTTAAAACCCAGGTTCTTTCCTGTAAACGGCGGGACCAGTACAGCAAATGTAACCATCAGGCATCCGGATATTGAAAAAACAACCGTGGATCTTCTGGAAGGCTTAAATTGGAAAGGGGCAGCAGATGTGGATTTTATACTGGACCCAAGAGATAATACGGCAAAAATCCTGGAGATAAATCCACGTGTTACAGCGGGTATAAAGATTGGTTTTACTGCCGGGATAGATTATGCTGATTTGCATATCAAACTGGCACTTGGTCAAGATATTCCGGAAATAACGGAGTATAAGCTTGGCGTATATTGCCGTAATTTTTTCCTGGAGACATTATGGTTCCTGTTCTCAGACATGAAAATGAAACGGACCACCAGGCCATCTTTTTTCAGACCGTATGGCGGGAAAGTGGTAGACCAAATCTTTAGCTGGCGTGATCCGTTAGCAGGGATAGGCTTCTTTCTGCACATGTTGAAAAAGTACCTTAACATAAAAAATTTGAAGGCTAAGTTTCATAGATAGAAATAATGGAGGATGAAAAAAAAATTGTATCTGCCTTGACTGTGGATGTTGAAGACGGGATCAACATTGCCATGAAAGATTTTTTCAATGTGCGCATGGATCCAACTGAGCGTGTATTATCCAATATGGATACCATACTCACATTATTTAATAAAAACCAGGTTAAGGGAACGTTTTTTATACTTGGAGAGGTTGTTGAAAAATATCCGGAATTACTCAAGCAAATTGACAAGGAAGGTCACGAAGTGGGAGTTCATGGATTTTATCATGATCAAATATTCCGTTTAACACCCGAAAAGCTTGAAAATCAGCTAATCAGGGCTAAAAGTCTGATGGAGGATATTACCGGAAAGCAGGT
>CAZOXI010000383.1:0-4179 GCA_964583445.1 uncultured Bacteroidaceae bacterium
GCCTTGTTCTCGAACTTTATGATCCAGCCACGTTGACTGTATTGACAAACTCTAATTAGTGCCCCAATACATAAATAACACTCCTGTATACAATTAGTACTCCTGCACCTGATCAGCTCCTGCATATAATTAGTGCTCCTTTAGCCGATTGAGTGAGCTGTAGACCTCCTCTGCTGTATATCCCTTCTGTGCCGCGAACCTTAACACCTTCGCCTTGTTGGCTGGGATGTTCAGGTCCCCGGCGGATCGCATTTTGTGAAGGATCAGCTGGTCCAGTATTTCAATATATGTATCTTCATTGATCTCCCTGAGGGCTTCATTGATGGCATCCTCCGGCAGTTGCTTCTGCCTGAGTGCATAGCCGATCTTGATGCGTCCCCATTTGTTGAATTTCAGCTTGTCCTTTACAAAATAGCGTGCGAACCTGTTATCATCCAGGAACTTTTGCTCCACAAGGTAGGCAATGGCTTTGTCTGCTTCCTGCTCATCCAGCCCCCATGAGATCATTTTGGTCCGCATGTCGTGGCTGCATTTTTCTGCGGTGCTGCAGAGCTTTGCTGCCCTGGTGATTATTTTATCGTAGTCTGCCATCCTGCTCTGCCACTATGCTGTGTGTTTATATTTCTGCTTTAATGAACCTGACTTTTCCATGAATATCCTTCATCAGCCTTGTGTTTTTAAATCCCGCCTCCTTAAACAGGGCTTTTGTTTCATTGCCGAAACGCTCATTGATCTCCACCCAGGCCGCCCCCCCCTTAGCAAGTGTATGCAATCCGTACTTTGCGATAGCGCGATAAAAAACCAATGGATCCGCATCAGAAACGAACAGGGCGGTACCGGGTTCATTTTTTGTCACCCTCGGATGCATCATCAATTGATCGGTTTGGGTTACATAGGGTGGATTGCTCACGATGAGATCGTATTGGACCTCCCCCGGATCATCGGCCAGTTCAAGGATATTTGCACGATAAAAGTTTACTGCGGCATTGTTCCTGGCAGCGTTGTTCCTGGCTACTTCAATGGTGCCCGGCTCACTGTCTATTGCATCTGTTTTGCTGTTGGAGAGGTAGTGCGAGAGTGTGATGGCGATGCATCCGCTACCCGTACCAATATCGAGAATCCTGGGACTGGTGGAATGGCTTTCCTGGAGCACCTGGCTGACCAGCTCTTCAGTTTCAGGCCTGGGGATCAGTACGCGTTCATCCACATAAAAATGCAGGTCAAAAAAACGGGTTTCGCCTAAAATGTATTGAATTGGCCGGTTTTTCTGCAATTCATTGACAATTTTCGTAATTTTGGACCGTATTTGCTGTTCCGGTTCTGCCGAAGGGTTCTTTAGTATGGTATATTCTGAATAGCCAACATGATCAAGGACCATTCGTGCGATGGATACAGCTTCATTGCCGGAGAACAGATCTGACAATTCTGAGATCAGTTCCCGCCTTGTTGCTGCAATATCTTGTTTCTCCCGGACCATGAACCAAAGATAAGAATTAAGACGTTGATGCGCGCGGATGACAACATATATATGCGCCGTTGCCTGGAGCTGGCTGCCCATGGATTGGGCAATACCCGCACCAATCCGCTGGTCGGATCGGTGATTGTTCATAATGGCCGGATCATCGGTGAGGGGTTCCATCATGAATACGGTGGTCCCCACGCTGAAGTAAATGCCATCCGGAATGTCAGGGACAAATCAGTGCTCTCTGACTCTACCATCTATATTAACCTTGAGCCTTGTTCCCATTTTGGGAAGACCCCTCCCTGCAGTACACTCATACAAAACCACAAGATCCCGCGGGTGGTTATTTCCAACAGGGATCCGTTTCCCAGCGTCAGCGGGAGGGGAATCGAGGCCCTCAGAAAGGCAGGTGCCGAGGTAGTTGTTGGTGTATTGGCTGACGAAGGCGCCTTCCTGAACAGGCGGTTCCTGACGTTTCATGAGAAGAAGCGCCCGTATGTGATCCTGAAGTGGGCTGAAACAGCGGACGGGTTTATCGATATTCTGCGCCAGGAGGGAGACCCGGTGGGAACCAACTGGATCACAGACGAGGTGGCGCGCACCCTGGTACACAAATGGCGTTCGGAGGAGGCCGGGCTGATGGTGGGTACCAATACGATTATTGCAGACAATCCCCGCCTGAATGTACGACGCTGGACAGGGAACAGTCCGTTGCGTATCGCATTTGACAGGAACGGTCGCGTGCCCGAGACGGCAAATATTCTTGATAACAGCCAGGATACGCTCGTGTTTACATGTGACCAGGAAAAATATTCGGGCAAAACGAACAGTGTACTGATTGATCATGATTACAGGCTTGAAGATATCCTTCAGGAACTGTATGACCTGAAGATCATATCCATTTTCGTGGAAGGAGGCCGCCAAATCCATGACAGTTTCATACATTCAGGCCTTTGGGATGAGGCCCGGGTGTTCAAAGGCAAGATCCTTTTCTCACAGGGCGTTGAAGCACCCGTAATTGAGCAGCAGCCTCATGAGACCATGTTTTTTGAAGGAAGTGAGCTGCAGGTCTATTATAATGAGCGTTCGCACAACCATACAAAGCTTGTAAAGGAAATCGAAGCGTAGTGAGACCAGCTGGGGTCAGTCAGTACATGACAGCGGGAGCAGCGATTGGAAAAAATGATGGAAAAGCAATGTAGGGTATGCGAGGAGCCTGAATTACTTCCCGGGGGTCCTGACCCTGCCGATATTTGATTCTACAGCGGCATTCCTGATCGCGGTGGGATCCCAATCGGGTTCTTTTTCGATCAGTTCCAACACTTCTGCAGGATGGCTGGCTACCTGCCAGATCTTACCATGCAGCGGGCGCATGAAATTCTCACGGATCATATCGTCAAAATGCTTCAGCAGTGGATCGTAAAAATTATTGGTATTGAGAATGATGATTGGCTTCAGGAACTGACCGAGCTGTTTTAGAGTGATCGCCTCCAGCAGCTCTTCGAGGGTTCCTACACCACCAGGCATCGAAATGATGGCATCCACGCCTTCCATCATTTTCAATTTGCGTTCATGCATGGATTCCACCACCTGCATGGCATCAAGTCCCGGGTGTGCCCATCCCATCTCCTGCATGAAACCGGGAATGATCCCATTGACCCTGGCCCCTTTTTTGAGCATCACATCTGCCATCACCCCCATGATCCCGACAGATCCGGCTCCGTAGTTCATTGCAATGCCGTGCGCTGCAAGGATCTCTGCCATCTCTTTCCCTGCTTCGAGGTAAGTAGGATCGATTCCCGGGCTGGACGCTGCGAATACACAGATGGTCTGCATGATCAGGTAAAATAAAACCGCAGGAGCGCAATCATCATGATGATGTCACCTGCGGTAATTCAATATAATAAGTTTATTTACAGCAATCCCTCGAGCTTGTTGACCAGCGCACTTTTTGGCACTGCACCAACCTGCTTGTCAGCGATTTCACCGTCCTTGAAGAAGAGGATTGTCGGGATATTCCTGATGCCATATTTCTGGGTTACACCGGGATTACTGTCCACATCCAGCTTGGTCACTACGGCTTTACCGTCGTAATCGTTTCCTATCTCTTCCACGATCGGACCTACCATCCTGCAGGGTCCGCACCATTCTGCCCAGAAATCAACGATCACCGGCTTGTCTGATTTTAGTACCAGTTCTTCGAAATTGCTGTCTGTTACTTCTATTGCCATAATTAATATTTTAAGATTGCGTATTGAAATTTAACACAAAAATATATAAAAAGTTTATCACACCAACCTGAATTCTATCTCAGGGGTATTGTTTAGGTATTCAATAAATTCTTCATTCAGCGCTACCTGCCTGTTCCTGCTGAATAAATTGACCTTCAGGTTAGTTTCCGGGTCGGTGATATTTATTTTCAGCACTTTGCCTTTGGAGGCTACTGTATGTTGCTCGAGTTCCGCGATCAGGTCTTCATTGACTGCCGAAAGCGGGATACTGAGATCGACTGCCCTGACCATTTTCTCCCGTACTTCGGAGAGGAGTTCGATGTGTTTTACCTTCAGGGAGTAGACTACTTTTCCGGGCTCATCCCTGGGCCGCCATTCATTCACTGAGGCCCTTATCAGTAAGGCGATTTCCGGGTTAAAAAAATGTTTGAATTTCACATAATCGTCTCCACGCAAACGGACAGTAAAAGATTCTGTGAAATCTTC
>CAZOXI010000384.1:0-4150 GCA_964583445.1 uncultured Bacteroidaceae bacterium
CTGAGTTGTCTCCAGCAAGAGCTCACATCGACCTGGAGGTTTGCTACTTCGACGTGAAGGTGAATATAGAAGAACGCTCCATCCGGGGTACCAATGAAATCCGGTACCGGGTGTTGAAACCGTCCGGGGTCATGCAGATCGACCTGCAACAGCCGCTGGAGATCACTTCCATTGTGCAGCAGGGAGCGCCGCTTGAATTTACCAGGGAAGGGAACGCTTTCTTCGTATATATGACTCAACCACAGGAGCCCGGCGAGATCAATTCGGTCAGGGTTACCTACCAGGGCACACCCCGGGCAGCAGTGCGTGCTCCCTGGGACGGTGGATTTTCATGGGAAGAGGATAAAAACGGCAATCCCTTTGTCGCTACCTCCAACCAGGGGCTGGGTGCAAGCGTGTGGTGGCCCTGTAAGGACCATATGTATGATGAGCCCGACAGTATGCGGATCAGTATTATGGCACCGGAAGGACTGATGGCAGTGGCAAACGGTCAACTTGCTGGTAAGGAGAAGAACAGCGACCAGCACATTACCTGTAGCTGGGAGGTGAAAAACCCGATCAATAATTATGGGGTGAATGTGAACATCGGCGATTACGCACATTTTTCTGAGATCTACCAGGGGGAACAGGGACCCCTTCAATGTGATTATTATGTGTTGCGTTACAACCTGGAACGGGCCAGGGAGCATTTCAAACAGGTCCCGCAGATGCTCAATGCCTTTGAATACTGGTTCGGACCTTATCCTTTTTACGAGGATGGTTTCAAGCTGGTGGAGGTGCCCTACCTGGGTATGGAGCACCAGAGCTCGGTCACCTATGGGAACCACTACCAGAACGGGTACCTTGGACACGACCTCTCAGGAACGGGGTGGGGGCTGAAATTCGATTTCATCATCATCCACGAATCGGGGCATGAGTGGTTTGCAAATAACATCACCTACCGGGACGTTGCCGACATGTGGATCCATGAAAGTTTTACCAATTACTCGGAGGGGTTGTTCGTGGAATACCACTATGGCAAAGAGGCCGGCTACGAATACCTGCGGGGGATCAGGAGAAATATCCTGAATGATATACCGGTCATTGGAATCTACGATGTCAATCAGGAGGGGTCCGGTGACATGTATGCCAAAGGCGCCAGCATGCTGCATACCATCCGTCAGCTGGTGGACGATGATGCGCAATGGCGCGGACTCCTGCGCGGACTGAACCGGGATTTCTTTCATTCAACAGTGACTACCGAGCAAATAGAAGAATATATGATCGAATTTACCGGACTCGACCTGCAACCCGTATTTGACCAGTACCTGCGAACGGTGCTCATCCCCACACTTGAATACTTTTTTGAAGAAGGAACGCTCTATTACCGTTGGATCAACACAGTTCCGGATTTCAATATGCCGGTGAAGGTCATGATCGATGATAACACAACCATCCTGGAGCCTGTAACAACGTGGAAATCGATCAGGGCAGATAAAAATTCAACGCAACTAACCATCGATCCGGATTTCTTCGTTGGGAAAATGAACACATTCGGGATACCGGAATAGATAATTTGCAGCAAAATCAAGCAGCAGGCATGTGCGCTTATGAAATGTCATCGGCACGATGGAGCTTCATCCCGTCCGACCTCAGCTCATCAATTTGTTTTTCAAATGTTTCCTGCTCCAGGGGCCGCGTGGCATCCTGCACCAGGTGCACCTCAAATCCTTCCTCCAGGGCATCTTTCATAGTGAAATAGACACAAACATCAGCTGCGAGTCCGCAAAACCAGAGCGAATTCGCTCCTTTTTCCCGCAGGTAACCGGCGAGACCTGTGCTTTTTTTGTGCCCGTTGTCGTAAAACCCGCTGTAGCTGTCAATGCCGGGATCCATGCCCTTCCTGAAGATGGCTTCCACGGGCTGCATATTCAGACCACTATGGAATTCAGCACCGTTGGATCCCTGTACACAATGATCCGGCCATAACACCTGTTCCATCCCGTCCAGTGATATTTTTTCAAATTCCTTTTTACCGGGGTGATTTGAAGCAAAACTCATATGCTCCTTTGGATGCCAGTCCTGTGTGGCAACTACGAGGTCAAAGTCAGGTAGTATCTTGTTAATTACCGGCACGATGTAGTCTCCATCCGGAACTTCAAGGGAGCCTCCGGGAATAAAATCATTTTGTACGTCAACAATAACAAGTGTTTTCATAGAAATCTTGATTTTAAAATATGTGTTGATGTGTTCTTTTTATTTGAATATATCAGGTGAACTGTTTTTTTCATGGATCGGTGCATTTTTTTACACCTTTATCCTTCGTCGCCAGTTAGTTGCTTACACCGGATCAGCTCATAGGAAAGCGAAATTCATTTTCCGGCCTGATCGATCAGTTCTTCCCGTTCACGGTTAAGCCGGTTGCTCAGTCCGACCTTATAGATGTGCGGGTTTTCGAGCCGCCTGTATTCATCTGAAAACATATTGATCCGCTCAGCACTGTAATTGGCAATCTCTTCGATCGACCTGGGTGGATATGTCCGCCTGCCATTTTCCATCACCAGCTGAAGCAGGGGTTCGCTGCTACAATGCTCAAATTGCATTTTTTTATGGATATCAAAGGGATGGTGCATCTCGCAGATATCCTCCTCTTCCCATAGGGTTACCACATCGGCTTCCGCGGAGCCGTTGTTTTTATCATAGATCCTGTGCACTTGTTTCTTGTGTGGCAGGGTAATCTTTGCCGTATTTTCAGAGAGTTTGATCCGCGGCTGACCATGTGCGAAGGCCAGCTTATAGACCCCGTCCAGCGCCGCATCTGGCTGACCGGTGACAAGGCTGGTGCCTACACCGAAGACATCAATGGGTGCCCCCTGGTGCAGCAGGCTTCTGATCAGGTATTCATCCAGCTGGTTGGAAGCTGCAATCTTCACATCTTCAAATCCGGCAGCGTCCAGCAACTCCCGTGCCTTTTTTGCAAAGTATGCCAGGTCACCACTGTCCAGCCGGATCCCTTTCAGCTGTTTTCCGCGCGATGCCATTTCTTCCGCAACTTTGATGGCATTGGGAATGCCACTCTTCATCGTGTCATAAGTATCCACCAGCAATATGCAGTCATCCGGCCATGTCTGTGCATATTTTCTGAATGCAGTCAACTCTTGATCGAAACTCTGCACATAAGCGTGTGCCATGGTCCCCGATACCGGGATACCAAATTCCATTCCCGAAAGTACATTGCTGGTAGCATTGAATCCTCCAATAGCAGCAGCCCTGGAAGCATGATTTGCTGCGGGTCCGTGTGCCCTTCGCATGCCAAAATCGATCAGCATGCGGTCCCCGGCAATCAACCGCATCCTGCGTGCCTTTGTAGCGATCAGGGTCTGGTAATTCAGGATATTTAATAACAGTGTTTCAATAAGCTGTGCCTCGATCAGGGGAGCTTCTACGGTCAGGACAGGCCGAACCGGAAATACCGGATCCCCCTCCTTTGAGCTGTAGATGCTGCCAGTGAAACGAAATTCCTCCAGGTAGGCCAGGAATTGTTCATCGAACCCCTGTTTTCTTAAATATGCAAGATCGCGATCATTAAACCTAAGCTCTTCCAGTACATCAAGCAACACCTCTAATCCTGCATAAATCGCATAACCGCCTTCAAATGGCTGTTTCCTGAAAAAATAATCAAAGATCGCGGTATCGTTCCCATCCCCGTTCTTGTAATAGGATTGCGCCATGGTCAACTGGTAAAGATCTGTATATATGCCTGAGTGTTGCATTGGTTTGTTCTATTAAATGCACTAACGGGCGGTAATCATCAGCCTGGTATAGGCACGGGTATTTGTTACCTACCTATCGATATGTTACCCGCCTAACGATATGCTGTCCGCCTAACGATATAATTTATTTAGTACAGTTTCGATTTCGTCCGAGATCGCTTTGTAATTGAGCGGCTTTTTGAAATACCTGATGATTGTTTCATTGTCAATGGCCTCCTGGATCTCCCCGGTCACTTCGAATCCGGTCATGATATAGTAATGGCCATTTGGAGCTACGCGTTTTGCGCGATCGATAAAAGTAATGCCATTCATGTTAGGCATCTTCATGTCACTGAATATCAAATGAACTTCTTCGTTCTGAGCGAGGATGTTCAACCCGCTTTCACCATCTGTAGCGG
>CAZOXI010000385.1:0-4132 GCA_964583445.1 uncultured Bacteroidaceae bacterium
ATGCCCTTGTTGGAAATAGCAATAGGCTATCCCGTTTAAGCATAAATATGCCCTTTCTTTATCACCAATATCGCTTGCAATTGTAAAACTTTTGCGGTAGTAATCTTTTGCAATTTCATATTCACCCGCTGTCCATTTCACGCGACCAATCTTATACAGGGAGCGGGCGGTCTTATTCATATTGCCAATCTCATTGTAGATCTCATAAGAACGTTGGTAATAATTGATCGCTTCTGTAAGTTTCCCCTCAACTTCACAGGCTCTTCCCAGGTTATCCAGTGCATCAGCACTTTGCTCTAAATAGCCGTTTTCATAAGCAAAATCATACTGAATCTGTGCATAGTAAATTGCACTATCGTAATGCTTTTCTATGAATCCATTGATGATGAATTCGTTGATGGCCCCCAATCGGAGTGTGTCTTCTTTTGATTCGTCATCCCAGATCCTCCATAAGGAGTCAAGGTTGGTTTGAGCGTTAAGCGCACTGCTCAAAAAAACGATTAGGATAAGAATTAAGGTATTCTTCAAAAGATTGAATTATTATATGATTTTTGGATCCATGCAATTATTCGGCTAATGTAGTAACAAATTGAATCGCAGATAGTTCCAATTATCGAACGGTACCTTCATTTATCAAATGGTTCTATTTGGAGGGTTTGAAGAATAATCTTTATCTTGTTGAATCTAAAATTTGGTTTTTTGTCATTCCAGCCTTTATATATCAATCTCGACACTTTGCATGATTATTGCAAAGGTGATAAGGACAAAGAATTAAGATTTTTGATGCAGTTTTTAGAGATGATCCCCTTAAGCATTCATAAAATTCAACTCAATATTGAAGAAAAGGACAGAAGTAAGCTTTTGAAAGAGATACATTTCATGTCACCTCATTTGTTGTTTTTTGGGATTGAAGATTTCTCTGATCTGACGAAGAGAGAGAAAGAAATTGAGCATTTACCTTTTGATGTGCTGAAAAGTCAGGTTTTTGATGGTTTGGATAGAATAGAGAGAGCCATAGAAGAAGCCAGGACCATTATTGAGAATCAATCAAATAGTTTCATCTGATGAAGATAAGATCGTTAATTATTGATGATAATTTATTTGTAATTGATTTGTTGTCGGATCAACTCCGTCAATTTCATCCCGATGTGGAAGTGATGGGTGTTGCAAAAAATGGTACAGACGGCTTGAAGAAAATCAAATTGTTTAAGCCAGACCTCATCTTTCTTGACATAGAAATGGATGACATGAGCGGTTTCGATATGCTTAGTCAGCTTGAAGATATTACTTTTCAAACTATTTTCATTACCTCTCACAGTCATTATGCCATTCAGGCCATTCGATTTAATGCCCTGGATTATTTGTTAAAGCCAATTAATAAAAAGGAGTTAGCGCAGGCAATAAAAAGACATACAACAAGCACAACTTTGCAAGCAAATAAAACGCAGGTTGAACAGGCGTTAATGAATATGCAAACAAAGAATGTCGAGGATCAATCTTTCTTGTTACAAACTCAAAAAGGATCACTCAGGCTGTTATTAAAAAACATTGTTAAAATTGAAGGAGAAAGGAATTACAGCTATATTCATTTATCTGATCATAAAAAGGTCTTATCCTCAAAAACGCTGGGCTATTTTGAAAATATTCTTTCCGATAAGGGCTTTTTCAGATGTCACCGTTCGTTCCTTGTCAACCGCCACCATATTGATCATTTGGGCAAAGATGATTTCAGGCTTAAAGATCAGTCCAGGGTTCTTGTTTCAAGAAGAAAAAAGAGTGAAGCTAAAAACTGGTTCATTTCGGGAAAACCTGCGCACTGAGAATCATATTAGTTTTTGAAAAGTGACCTACACTTTAGGACCAGCCACTTTTGTTAAAGCAGGCTTGGATATTGATAATCATAAACTATAAAAAACAGGCGCCAGTTTTTTCGCCAGTATTTCTGCAAATCCATGTTAAGCTGGAAATTCCGGAGCAATTGAGCCACTTCTACCGATTTACAATAAGCCACCAAATTTAGAACACCTTTAATTATCTATATAACACAAATTCAAACATATGCAAGTGATCTGTCAAGCCGGGATCAGTGGCTCAATTTAGTCCGGTGAAGGTATTTCTCAACGACCGTTTTTTCCAGTAGCAACTGATTGAATTTTATTTATTTTTTGATTGGCGCTAAACAATAGCACAAATTCAAACAATTTTGGAAAAGAATGTAAACGGGTCATAGATACAAAACTATATTTTTGAAACTTTACGTAGTTTTAACTTAGTGCTCTGTTAAGCAGGGAGGTTCACAGTCGGATCCAACTGGTATCTGAAATTCAATTGTAAATAGATGAAGCATTTTTTTGTTTTTATTGCTTTAGTTCTTCTTTCGTTCCGGGGATGTTCCGGAGGCAAGGAAGGTGATGCCGAACTGCCAAATATCCTGATCATCTATGCGGATGATCTTGGTTATGGCGATGTGCAGATCTATAATCCTGAACGGGGAAAAATTCCAACACCGAATATAGATCTGCTTGCGGAACAGGGCATGCGTTTTACAGATGCCCATTCCTCATCCGGTGTCTGCTCTCCCTCCCGGTATACTTTACTGACAGGCAGGTACCACTGGCGTGCCGGGCTACAGTCCGGGATTGTCCCGCTCTATGGTCCTCCGCTCATTACGCCTGACCGGTTAACGGTTGCCGGCCTGGCGAAACAACAGGGATACCAGACTGCCTGTATCGGAAAATGGCACCTGGGCTGGGAATGGCCCATTCCTGAAGGGATGGAAGAGATGTTTAAGCCACGGAACAAGAAAGTTGCAGCAACTGATTCGATTCGTGCCACCTGGGAGGAAGTCTTCTCACAAAAAATAGCAGGCGGACCAACTGCCGTGGGATTTGATACGTACTTTGGAACAGATGTCCCCAACTGGCCACCTTATTGTTTTATAGAAAATGAACGGACATTGGGAATACCTTCAGAATATGGCTCCGGAAGTTTATTCGGCAGAAATCAGGCCAGTCGCCAGGGACCCTCACTTCCGGGATGGAAGCTGGAGGGTGTTTTGCCGGAACTGGGGAAAAGGTCGGTTGCGTTTATCGAAAGAATGGCCGAAACGAAAGAACCATTTCTGTTATACTTACCGCTTACTTCTCCACATACACCTTTGTCCGTCAATGAACCCTGGAGGGGAAAGAGTGGCATCAGTCTGTACGCCGACCTGGTGATGGAAACAGATGCCATTATAGGGAATGTATTGGAGTCATTGGCAGAAAATGGATTGAAAGACAATACGCTTGTCATTTTTACCAGCGACAATGGATGTGCACCCTATATTGGAAATGTTACTATTGAAGAGGCAATGGACACAACATTTAATAACTGGAGGTGGTCCCGCGAAAAATTAGAAGATTTACCCGTTAAGGCCATGGAGGCAAAGGGGCATTTCCCGAGCGGACCGCTTCGTGGTTATAAATCTGATGTTTGGGAGGGAGGTCACCGGGTACCATTTATTGTTCGCTGGCCTGGAAAAGTTAAGCCGGGAACTGTTTCAACACAGCTCATTCACCAGGCAGATATCATGGCCACAGTGGCAAACATTCTTGGAGTGTCGCTTCCTGAGAATGCCGGGGAGGACAGTTTCAGCCTGCTGCCCCTGTTGAAAGGGAAGGAAGCGCCTGTCCGGATACATGCAGTAAGCACCTCTCTTCGCGGGATACCGGCAATCAGGAAAGGGCCATGGAAGCTGATATTGGGCGAGGGATCCGGAGGTTGGTGCCCGGGAGGTGACGGGAAAGAAGTACAGTTATATAACCTGGAAAATGACCTCGGCGAAACAGATAACCTCGCTGAAGAAATGCCCGATAAGGTGACAGAGATAAGGGACCTTATGGATAAAATCATTACCGGTGGAAGGTCAAATGAAGGTCCGCAACAGGAAAATGATGCAGAGGTAATAAGGTATTAATTATTTGAGGTATAATTTCCTGGTAAAAGATTGAGACCAGATGCTATACCATCGTTTACAATTAAATATATTTTTACACGATGATCTTTTTTAATTATTAACGAATAAAATACACCATGTACAGAATAGCTAATCCGCTCTTTAGTTGTCTGTTAGCCACAATGCTTATAACTT
>CAZOXI010000386.1:0-1280 GCA_964583445.1 uncultured Bacteroidaceae bacterium
CCAAGTGAAATGAAAAGGGACAGTGAATTTATGAATCGCTCAATTTAGGTTTTAAGTGAATAAAGCATAATAAACAAAAGCAATCGCTTTAATAACTGGGTAAAGGATCCTGTGATATCATTCCCCTCCTTATCAATGACCTGGAAACCACCGAACAGAATGATTGAGCTTGTAAATGACTCCTTGTGCCTAAACTTAAACTTGGAACTATCCACGATTTTTTCAGCATCTTCAGCCACTGGTATGTTATGCTTTTTTCTCTTCGACCCGAAAATAAACCAGGCAAGTCCGCCTGCCAGCAAAAGCAAAAACAGCAGAATGTATACGAAAACATTTCCGAACCAGTCCGATCCATTGCTCCCCGGAGCTGACATGGTATCGATGCTTTCCTGTGGCGGAAAGGCGATGGTATAAATATTCAGCTCAGTTTTGTTACCATCCAGGTAGCTGGTGACAGCGATCAGTTTCTTGGAAACCCTGCTGAAATACAGATCCACATTGGACTGAATATCTATAAATTTAAAATCGATGGGAGAACCCAGCTGATCTATTGCCGGATCCTGAAGGTCAATATGAATCAGTTGCAGCGTATTGTCAAACTGGTACTTTGAAAAAGCGAGTGCATAGAGCTGCTGCCCATGAATAACTGCTGAATTAGCAAAACAAAACGCCTGCGCATCTTCAGAACAATCATATGTCAGTGTAAAGCTGCTGTCCCTGAATGAGTATTCCAGTAACTCATAATAATAGTCGGGACTCACCGTCTGCTGTCCGCTTTTACTCCCGTAACCGCCCAGGATGTATAGACGTTCATTTTCTTCTGAATATCCGGTTGCAGCAAGATACCTGGGATAAAATTCACCAGTATAATTTACTGTATCAAAGCCGGATGCACCGGGAGCTGAACGCAGTACAGTATTTTTATAATTGAAATTTCCATATCCACCGAACAAATAGAGGTCTCCATTGGGATGAATAAAATTATTATGATGCCAGTAACGGGTCAATGACGTTGTGTCATCAGGAAAGACAGACCAGGTTCGGCTAAATTGATCATACACCGACTTATAATTCTGATCGATTGAATAGGAGATCAGGCAGTCCCGGGCGGAGTCATAGATCAATGTATTGGAGCTGAGTATCTTGAATGGCTCATTGTAATTTTCCTTCGAGATCGAATTATCTATCAAATCCAGGGTCAGGAGAGATGTTGATGTCGCCAGGTAGAGCAGATCATCATCCTGGTTAAATGCAGATTGTGCCAATCCGTCCAGTTCAAG
>CAZOXI010000386.1:1290-4107 GCA_964583445.1 uncultured Bacteroidaceae bacterium
AGTTGCCCGATCTTTTTCCAGTTTGCATGCAAATTCAACAGCCAGTTGGGATTCTTCACCCATCCGTCCCGGTGATGCTTCTCCTCAACGACCACGTCGCCTGAATATTGTTTCAGCGGCCAGGCGTACTTTTTTTTACTATCTGTACCCAACCTGATATCCCTGATCTTTATCTGTGCAACATCTGTAGTCGTAAACTGGTCAAATTCATGCGCGCCAAAAAAGATCCGCAACCCCTCCCTCGCATCATACCCTTCAATTTGATCCACCAGGGTGGTGTCTTCAAGGACACATGAAATGGTTCCTGCGTCCAGGTCAATTCTGAAATCAAAATGTGTCCATTCAGAAGTGAGGGTATCAAGGGGTATGGGAAAGGTAATATTGCTTGGCTGGTTATTAAATATCAGCTGAAAATTATTTTCGGTATCGGGCAGGAAGCCATGCATGAAGTCGATGCTTTTTGATCCGATAACGATCCTGTAGATATAGCCAAAATATGAAGTGAGGTTTGGCTGGAAACCAAAGTCGAAAGAAAGCTGGAACGAATTGTCAAAATGTAACGGTTTATCCGGGGTAAGATACAACTCTGTACGCTCGTTGAGTGGCACTTCATGACCGGAAAATTGTAAGCCATAATTTTGGCCCTGCAGCTGACCATGCAGAAAGGCCAGGAATACAAAAATAAGCAGACCATTAAACAGACCTGGTTGAATACACTTACTATTTTTCCCCTGCCTCATTAAAAATGCTCCAGTTTCTGGTACATAAATGCAAAAGTCTGTTTTTTCTGCAAACAGAAACAAAAATACATAATATATTGCGATAATCTAAAAAAATAGAACGCTTCAATATACGTGAGCAGGTATCATGACGGTCCTCATAATATGTTGTACAACCCGATCCGAACTACATATGGCTCTGAACTGTTAATTCTTTTTTTTATTTCCCACGGCCCAAAGTTGAATATAATATCCAGCGGAAGTCATTGAAATATGCAGAAATTACTGATTACACCTTCACGGAGGTGTATAAACAGTATGAACTGAATATCTATCCGAACCCTGCAAGGAATCGAATTACTATTGAGAGCAATTTTGTAGTAGAACAGGTCACCATACAATCCATGGAAGGCAGGTTGATCAGGCAAATCGACGCTGTGAACGGGGTCTCCCTCAGCGTCAATGTCAGCGATTACCCCGCCGGAATGTACATCATCACTGTAACCGGGAAAGATGGATCCAGGATAAGCAAGTTGCAATCTGTGGGAGGTTGGACGCTCATGCAGTAGTTGAAATGCTGTCACGCAGGCAAATTGACCTTGTATCGTCTGTTGCGGACTCGTTCAGGCAAATACCTAAGCACCATAGGAAGTCCGTTCGATGATCTCATCCTGGAGATCTTTCGAGAGCTCCACGAAGTAGGCCGTATAGCCTGCTACGCGGATAGTCAGATCCCGGTATGCCTCAGGATGCTTCTGCGCTGCGATGAGGTCTTCTTTTGATACAACATTGAACTGGACATGCGTAATCTTCAGACTTACCAATGCCCTTAGCAGGGCAATGAACTTATCCAGTTCCCGGTCATTTACAAATACCTCAGGCATAAATTTCATATTCAGCAATGTGCCGTTGCTTCCCAGCATGGAGTCGATCCGGCTCACCGACTTGAGCAGTGCAGTGGGACCCGTCACATCCCTTCCGTATACCGCCGACATCCCGCCATCAGCAAGGGGTTCTCCTGCTCGTCGTCCATCGGCTGATGCACCTACATTCTTCCCCATGGGTACATGCGCCGAGACTGTGTAGAATCCTGTATGGCACCTGCCACCCCGGACATTGGTGTAGGTGCTGATCTTATCAGCGAATTTTTTCGCCCATTTTAATCCGAGCGCGTCGACCCATTCCACATCATTCCCATATTTGGGTATGTGATCCAGGATCCACAACTTCAACTCCTCGTCGCTTTTAAAATTGTTTTGCAGGCTATGCAGCAGTTTCCCGGGTGCGATCATTTTGTCCTCAAATACGGCGGATTTAATTGTTGCGAGGGAGTCCGCGACATTGGCCACCTGGATGAACTGGATCCCGGAAAAATTATATACCGCACCGCCGGCCGTCACATCCAGCCCTTTCTGCATACAATCCTGTATTACGCTGGACAGAAACGGAGAAGGCAGGACCCGGGCATGGGTTTGGTCGACGAACGCACAGCACGCCATCATCCGTTCAATGAAATAGTCCATTTGTTGCTCCAGGGCATCCTCAAACTGCGCGTAGGTATCGAAGGAATCAAGCGTACCGGTATTGAGACCCAGTTGCTGACCGGTCAGCAGGCATACCCCGTCATTCATGGTCAGCTCGATCACCTTCACCATGTTAAACATGGCCGCATCGCTCCAACCCAGGTTGTTGCCGTGGGTGGAAAGTTCAACGCATCCCACGATACCGTAATTCATGGCATCTTCTTTCGAAATTCCCTGATTGGTAAGTGCAGGGATCACCGCTTCATCATTAAAGAGCTGTGGCATCCCACTGCCCTTTCCGATCACCCGGGCACATTCTCTTATGAATTCACCCGGGACATCCCTGAACAGCCTGGCAGAGAGGTTGGGTTGCGGCAAACCGATATGTTCCTGTGCTTTCAACATCAGGTAAGAAAGATCATTTACAGCACTCCTCCCCTCCAGGTCCTGTCCGCCGATGGCCACATTGAACCCGATGGGAAACCCGGCGAAAAAGCCGGCGCTGTGCTTGTTGCGCATATAGACGATTTGGTTGAACTTCAGCCAGAGCGCTTCAATCAGTTCAAGTGCCTGCT
>CAZOXI010000387.1:0-4101 GCA_964583445.1 uncultured Bacteroidaceae bacterium
TTCTCCTGGCAGGTGGATCATGTCCTTCCATTCTCCCTTTAAGCCGCTATTGTCCAGGGCCATTGCCTCCAGGTGATACATACCGGGTTGAAGTGATTTAAGTAGCGGATCTGTTGAAGTGTTATAGACATATCGATCTCTTTTTGCCTTTTCTCCCTGCAGAACCTGACCATTGAGGCGAAGCTTCACTTCGTGGGGGCCATTTCCGTCAGTGGCCTTAATTTCCACGCTGAGATCGGCTCCTGCTTTGATCCTTGCTCCGTCCCTGAGGTTGATAAATCGTAGTTCCGGGTAATCCTTCTCCTCCCTGATCATTTCTGCTTCCTTTTCCACAAATTTTAGCGTACCGTTCCAATCCAGGTCATTTGCACGGGAGCCGTATTGGGGCCTGTACTGACGTGAAAGAACTTCCGCATAAGCCTTCCATTCCTCAACGGCATCTTCCATGTGGGCCACGGACCGGTCAATAAGCCTTTTTTCCTCCCGTCCACCTTCGCGGAACAGGGCAAGTTGGGCCGCGGCACGCATCTTATCAGCATAGTACCTGCCGAGGAACGCCATACTTTCAATATCGTTCAGGGTTTCCTTTAACTCTATGTTATCCCCCATTTGTGCGCGTAATGCTGGCAGCGCTTCCAGGGCAGCTGCCGCGTATCCATCCAGGTTGTCCGCAACCTGCAAAGGGGTCACCCCCTCCAATTTATTGCCCGAAACCTGAGCCCTGGCCCAATCTGTCACAGATAAACACTGGGGATCCGGCGCACTGTCTATCCGGTTCAGGACCATGGCAGGACGATCAAACTGGTAGCCGTATACGGTTAGATAACCGGAGGTTCTCCTGGAACCTTCCACTCCGAACGAACCATCTGTCGGGGACCATACCGACCGGTTCACCTGCGGAACCACCTCGGAGACTGCTTCCCATGCATCAAAAAGCAGCCCGGCATCGACATCTGGAAAGCGGTGTTGCAATGCAGCCCGCCAATAGTCATCAGACAGCTCATTATTATAGGCCAATTGTCCCCATAATCTGAACTGATACCAGTGTTTATCGATCTCCAGTTGTCCTGAAGTCTCGGGATGTTTTGAGATGAACTCCCGTCCCCAGACATAGGTATCCGAACCCATATAGAATCCGGGCACATGCTCAATGGGGATCCAGTTAATCAGGTCGCGTGCATAGTCCGGACTCCCCCACCGATGCATGAAAATGTCATCATTCCGCAGGTTGAGCCATGCATTGTATTTTTCCAGCCACCCTTCGTCAACAATGCGTTTTTCCCACTCCTGGGGCCTCCTGGATGAATACATATGGGCGACAGCATATTTTACACTTGTTTCCATGACACCGCCCGAGTAGTCTTTAAAAGCTTCAACGATATCTTCATAATCTGTGCTATGCCTACGTATGATGAACCGGATCTCTCTCTCGGGTTGCAGTTCCCTCACATCCATAATGGCCTTTGCGTAGGAATTGTATACAAAGTTTTCGGTCTTGAATTCGCCTGTCATATACCGGTCGTCGATTTCCCCTGCACAGGTGCCAATTCCTGTAATTTGCGGATAGGTTAATAACATCTCCCTGACACATTTTCGTAAATATGCCACCGTATTGCGATTGTCCTGATCCGGTGTAATACCGTATTTCCCGGTTGCACCATGGGTGAACACATTCCAGTGGACCATGATGATCTCGATACCGCGATCCTCCGCATACCGGAATACTTTCTTCCAGAACTTGATTTTTTCTTCAATAGGCATTTTTTTGACGCGTTTTTCAAGTCCGGGTGCGTCTTTGTCCCCCAGTCTGAACTCTCTTTCCTTTGCATCCTCGTTTTCAGCGAAATAATGAATATCATCCATGGCCACATCAGGATAATCTTCCATTTTGATCATGGATGGGAAGGGATGGGCTGCCCACAGGCTCACCACATTATAGCGGTAGCGTGCCAGGTCATCCAGGTATTCTTTCCAGAAATCAAAATCCCACATCGTTATAATGTTCCTTCGCGGAGATTCCCCGCCATCGGCAAAGGCAGGAATACGTTGATCGAGGGGAATATTGATTTTTACACCCCGCTTTCCCACATATGGCTGCTGTTCCTGATCTTCAATCGGAATACCCAATTTCAGATGTTCCGCGACCTCAATACCGCCATACATGGCTCCTGTAGCATCCGAACCGGTCACTTCCACCCTGGAATTTCCAACAGTCCTGATTTGAAAAGCTTCAGGAGCATTTTTATCCGGTTCAATAATCAAATTAACAGTCAGATCGTTACGTCCCGCCTCTACTAGCGCATTCTCAATTTCCTGCGCTGCGAAGGCCAGTTGTGGATACTTTACATCGTATTCTATTTGAGCTGTGAGTGATGCAGGTATGAGGATACACACAAAGAAATACCTGCGAAAAAAAGCCTTAAGATTGTGATTTATTTCCAAAATAAATTTGTTTACTATTTGATAGTTTGATCTCATTATGTTATGCTATCCATTTACTTCTCATCCTCATCCAGTTCTCGTCTTCCCTCAAATGCATTCCATTTAATCCTGGTTTCAGTTTTTCTGTCTTTCATATATTCCTCAGGATCATAGTCAGGGTTGGGCTTTGGAAAGCGGGCCCGGTATGTTTCAAAGTAGGCCATCATCTTGTCGAACAGCTCCTGGTGTTTCTCCGGATTTTCATCAGCGATATTCACCACTTCACCCGGATCTTTTGAAAGATCAAATAACATGGGTGTGTCCGGGGATTCGTAGAAATGAACTACTTTATCTCTTGCCGAAATAATTGCAGAATGGGGGACAGACGTACGGTAATGTGGATAATGAAAATAGAGACTACGTTTGAGAAATGCCTCTTCAGGTTCCTCTCCTGCCATGTACTTAGCCAGGCTTACTCCGTCAATATTCTGAATTGCTTCCGGATCACCACCTGCCCAATCAACAAATGTTGGCAGGAAGTCATAGTTGATCACATTTCCTGTAAACACAGATCCCGATTCGATCCCCGGACCTTTCACAATCATGGGCACCCTGATGCCCCCGTCCCAGTTCCACCATTTGGCTGCATGAAGTGGTTGTGTCAATTCAGGATTAAGGTCCAGTTCCGAATGCCTGTAACCATTATCTCCTACCACGATAATGTAGGTGTTTTCTTCAATTCCCAGTTCTTCCAGTTTGTCCAGCACAGCCCCGATCCGGCCGTCCATATCCTCTCCCATTGCCAGCCAGTTTGCGGGATCCTGTTTGCGCTGAACTGTTTCCGGATCCACATTGTTACGCTCAAACCATGCCTTTACCATCGGGTGTTTCAGGTACTTCTCCCGCGTTTCATTTAAACATTCCCTGCCTGCATGCATGGCGTAATGAGAGATCTGCACGTAAAATGGATTCCCTTCCTCCACCTGGTCTTCAATAAATCCAATCGCCTTTTCGGTGATGCTGAACATTAACTTGGGATCACTTAAATCCTTTGGTAACCTCCTTGGAGGGCGCTCACCTGGTGCTAAACCTGCACTCAGGGTATTGCCCTCGCTATTTGTAGTAGGTCCATCATGAACGGTATATCCATGTAATCCCGGATCACTCCTCATGTGCCATTTACCAACATGTGCACTGACATATCCCAGCGGTTTGAGGGCCTCAGGAATGGTGACCGATGCCGTATCTATTTCAAAATCGGATATGTTGGGCACCATCGGAAAATACTGGTAACTCTTACTTTTGTCATAATATTCATCCTCATTGTTGCCAAGATATACTGTAAAACCACTGCGCACCACCGACTGACCGGTCTGCACGCAAACGCGAGCAGGGGAACACTGTGGCGATCCATAGGCATTGCTGAACTTCATACCGGCGTCAGCCAGTTCCTGTAGGTTGGGCATTTCCAATACAGGCATGAACGAATTCTGCATTGTGTCGGCCATCGGTACCGGGGATCCGTTCCATGCCCAATCATCGATGTAGAACATTACGATGTTCGGTTTCGTAAGTTCCTGTTGATTGCATGAGGTAGCCACCAGAACCAGAATGAGCAGCGTGGATTTAATTAGAGTTTGTCCATAAAGTCGAGAAAAACTGTAATTTTTTCTCACTGAT
>CAZOXI010000388.1:0-4097 GCA_964583445.1 uncultured Bacteroidaceae bacterium
CTTCCTGGTATGCCATGTCCTGGCGCGGATCGATATGTCGAGGGACTACGGTCATCCAGGTTGCATTTACCCGTTTGGCTACCCCAACAGAATCTTTTATTTCGGAGAGAAATTCTTTCAGCTGGTCCTTATTTCCGCTGGCAAGGCCGGGTTCTTTCCAATATATAGTGTGTGCTACAAACACGCCCATTTCCAGTCCGAGGTTGGCCATTTTAGATGCGATCTTTTCCTGTGTGGAGACTTCTCTTTTTTTCATTCCATTGTCTTCGAATGCTGTGAATCCCTGGTCTGCCATGAACTGGAGCTGGTCGGGCAGGTCATCACCGGCCAGGTTCTTGAACATTCCGAAGTGCGGAGCATATTTGAGGTTGAAAGCATGCTTGCCGGGGATGGAGGTGTTGGTGGGTCCTGATGCTATTCCCATTACCGGTGCGATGGAAGCAGCAGCTGCTGCAGTGGCTGAGCCGCGGAGAAAATCACGTCTTTTCATCTTTTTGGAAGTTGGATTGGTTCGTGGGATTAAACTTACACAAAATATTGGATCAACAGGCCAACGGAGCCGGAGCTTTTAAAACTGCAGGCTTTTTGTAAGTTTGTTGTATGAATGATGCGTTATTGCATGAGACCGAAATTTTTACTTCCCGGGCTTCCGGTCCGGGCGGTCAGCATGTTAATCGCACTGAGTCGAAGGTGGAACTGCAATGGAACCTGGACGAAAGTCTTGTGTTGAGTGATGCTCAAAAGAAACTGCTGCGTGAGCGGCTCGGGAGCCGGTTGACTTCCGGGGATGTATTGATTCTGACCAGTCAGGCCACCCGGTCGCAGATCAAAAACCGGGAAATTGTTCAACGGCGGTTCCTTGAACTGGTCGACAAGATGTTGAAACCACCAAAAAAGCGGATCCGGACGAAGCCGAAAAAAAGAGCCATTGAGAAGCGGCTTCAACTGAAAAAACAGCAGTCAGAGAAGAAAAAAAGGAGAGGGGACGACCGGTTCCCGGAATAATTGATTGCCAGCCTGTTTTTGCTCAGTTTATTCGCAAAATCAAGAATGTGGCTTAGGTTCGATGGCCAATACCAGCGCATTGGAAAAGACTGTCGCATCAGGATATCTAACGATACCCGGGCCCCCCATTATGAATGCCGGATCCATGTGTGCGAATCCGGCAATGGTACATCTTCAGTTTGCAGAATTACAACCCGATCTTAAACAGTTTCCAGCTCATTTGCAGGATAAGGTAATTCCGGGAGATTTCCTCGAAATCACCGACACTGATTTCAACAAGATTACTCCCGGTTACCACATTATAGATGGCCGAGAGACGGAAACTTCCAAGTGCCAGTCCCACTTCCGGTGCCACGCCGAAACTGGAGCTCGCACTGATGGTTGCTTCACCAGCGGAGTTAGCACCCAGGTTGGCCTGTGTGAACCGTCCGAGTCCGAATCCGGCATAGGGTCTTACCCTCCTGTCAGAAACATAATATTCGCCCTTCAGGGTTTGTGCTGCACGTGAGGATAGTCCCACAGAAATATCATTTCCATCAGCGGAAACACTTCCCCCGAATAACACATTGCCCTCCAGGCGCAGTCCTGCAGCAATATTGTCGTTGATGAACAGCTTGGGTTCCACGTTGGCAGAGATTCCCCCGGCTTTAAAATCTTCCAGTGAAAGCGCAGCCCCCAGTCCCATGTCGAACTGGATCCGCTGTGCCTGTGCGCTGAATGCAAGCGCAGCCAGGATGAATAGCATGATTTTCTTCATTGCGTTTTGGTTTTGATGAATAGTGGTAGCAAAGTACAAAAAGCCGCAGGTTGTTTCAAAATAAGTTATTAAGATCAATTGCTTAAGAACTTGTCTGCAAATCAATTTTACTCTATATTTGCAACCCGAAAACAGCTCCCTGTTTTTTATTTTAAAATAATGGCTCCATAGTTCAAGGGATAGAATAGCGGTTTCCTAAACCGTAGATCCAGGTTCGAGTCCTGGTGGAGCTACAAATAGCTTATGATTATCAGTCAGTTACAATTATTTTGAACAAATTTTGAACGCTAGGACCAGCACTTGTGGGTCTGTTTTTCACTCCCCCCGTATTTATATAGCTTACTCATTTTACCTGTATTATTATTTCAATTTTTATTTTCCACCTCTTTTTTTGCTTTGTCTGAATTGGCTCATGCTTCGTATTCGATGGTCAGGCAGAGGGGCATTGATATAGGCATTATCTGGATGATCGCTCAATTTCATAGTGCTGACAAAATATATACTGTATATCAGATAGATAATAAGAATAAGTAGTTGATCTTAATATTGTCGATTTTTTACAATTTCTGTTATTGGAGTTGTTATATTTTTGATGTCAATAGTTAAAACAATCTAATAGTGAAATTATGAAAATAACTGAAATTGCCCCGGATGTGTTTCGGTTTTCTATTTATATGGAACCGATGAACCTTCAGTTCAATCATTTCCTGATCAATGATGAAGAGCCCATGCTGTATCATGCCGGTATGAAACAGATGTTTCCACTGTTGCGTGAAGCAGTGCAAAAAGTAATCGATCCGGCTCAATTAAGATGGATTGGCTTCAGCCATTTTGAAGTGGATGAGTGTGGAGCATTGAATGAATGGTTGCAGATCGCTCCAAATGCTCTTCCGGTATGCAGTGAGGCAGGAGCCCTCGTTAATATGAGTGATTATTCTAATAAACCCGCCCGCGCTATGTCTGGTGATGATTTATTAATCACAGGGAAATATCGATATCGGTTTATAAGAACTCCTCATCTCCCGCATGGCTGGGATGCCGGTGTATTTTTCGAGGAAACCAATAAAACACTTCTATGTTCAGACCTTTTTCACCAAAATGGAAACGTTGTTGAACTTACAAATAGCGATATCCTTTCTCTCCACAAGCAATCGCTTCTGGAATTTGAAAGGGGTCCTCTTATGGGGTATTCTCCATACACTAAACGAACAGGAGAAATGATTAAAAAGCTAGCTAAACTGGAACCAAATACCCTTGCAACAATGCACGGATCCTCATACAATGGTAATTGTATTCAGGCTCTGTTAGATCTGGATAATGTACTGAGGGAGGTTTGGGAGGAATGATTAATTCAACAATCTGAACTACTTTATTGTTATAACATATTGGATTTTATTTCTAAAAAACTGCGAATAGGATGATCTCAGTACAGGAATATAAACCTTCTTTTCTCATGGAACCCTACGTGGAGTGTTACACACGGGGAATATTTAATATCCATAGTGATCCAAATGCAACTTTTCCTGTTGTTCCCAGTGGTTGCCCTGAGCTTATCATTCACCTGGATGACCAACATTGCAATGTTAATGAAAAGGAAGAATGGATCAATTCCCCTGATTATATGCTGATTGGGTTATTTACCCATGTTCATACTGTGCGTTTTCCTCACAAGGTTCCCGTTTTTTCAATTCGATTTAAACCTGAAGCGCTTTACAGCCTTTTCAAGATTGAGGGTGCAGAGGTCATGGAGAGATATGAAGATATTACATCCATACTCGGTTCTACGTTTCGCGACTTTTGCCACCAAATTCGCGAAGAACAGACTACGGCTGAGATGATCGCTCGTACAGAGGAGTTTCTGATCTCTAAAGTCGGGCGCTACTATAAGAAAAAAGACTATATGATGCATGCGGCTGAACTCATGCGTTATTCCGACATTACCAGTATAAAAGAAATTTCAGATGAGGCATGCATCAGTCAGAGGCAGTTAGAACGGAAATTCAGAAACGTGATTGGAGTTAGTCCTAAGCATTATTTGCGACTTCTTCGCATCAACAGGGTTATCAGATTGATTGAACAGAACCAGCCTATGGACTTAACATCTGTTGCTTACTACTGTGGATATTTTGATCAGGCCCATTTTATTAACGATTTCAAACTGATTGTCGGTCATAAACCAACAATCTATACCAAAGGGATACAACAATTCATTGTCCACCCTGGACTTTATTCCGTTGATATGGACCTTATGCAATAATCTGGGAAAAGTCTACATCCATCAATTAACATTAATTAATAACCTTTTAAATTGAATAGAAATGAGTAAATCAGCGAT
>CAZOXI010000389.1:0-4089 GCA_964583445.1 uncultured Bacteroidaceae bacterium
CCATTCCCAGGTCCCTGATCCATTGGTCGTTGGTCGTTTTCCTGACGTGTATATAGTCACCTTTTTTGAACCGCCCCGCATCTTCCACATTTACATATATGCTTCCTGCAGGAATATAATCATCCACAATTCTGGTTGGTTCACCCATACTTACGGGCTCCGCCTCCGGGTTACCAACCTGTATTGCTGTTCCCCTGGGATTTCTGAAGATCAGTACTGTGCCATCAGCCCCGTCACCTTCGCCACGCAGCACCACGCCTGAGCGGACCAGCAGTTCGCCTTCCACGTAGTATGTGCCTTTTTTCAGGAGCACAGCACCGCGAAATCCATCTTCACCCGGCTTAAGGGATGCGACCTTATCAAGGGCATTTTGAATATTCTCACGGCTGTCCGGACCTTTCGGATAGGCCATCGTCCCGTCAGGAGTCGTCGCCCCTTGCAGTGGATGAACCGTAGCGACCACGGCCACATCCGGAATCGGTTCTTCACTTCTTTTGTATCCGCAAATTGAGAAATCCAGGATCTTGTCACCTTTATCGGTATAGGGTTTGTAAACAAGCTTGCCGTCCTTACCCGGATAAACCAAAGCACTGGTTGGCTTCTTGTCTGCAGGCGAACCCGGGATCACTATCAAATCATTCCTGCTACCAGGTAGTTCCGCCAAATGCTTACCCGGCGGTTCCTTATTTTCTGCATGGGTTAATGTAGTGCAGATGAGAAGCAGTGATGCAAACAGGCCTTGTAGTTTCATAATTAATATGTTTTGTAATTCAAATCAGTGGAAGATGCAACTTCTTCCAGTGATTCTTCATAATACTTTGGTTGATGTATGGATAAAAAACTAATTGATCATTTCCGTCCTGACAAGTTTCAAAACCTGCTCTGCAGCCAGGAGGAAAGCAGCGGTGCCATACTCCATGGAATCATCTTTACTTACGGACCTTGGATCGCTCCCTACCTGTTGTACATAACCTAATTTCCCTGATTCGTCCATCGCCTCGTTTAGTCCCTTCCAGGCTTTTTTAACTACCGGTAAGTATGCTTCTTCGTCCAGGAAACCTTCATTTATACCCCAGGCAAGCGCGAAACAGAAGAATCCACTGCTACTGGTTTCGGGTGATTTAAACTGTTCTGAATCGTACAGACTGGACCTCCAAAAGCCATCTTCCTGCTGCAGGCTGGCAATTTTTGTGGCCATTTCCATGTAAACCCTTTCAAAAGCTGGTCGTGTTGTATAATCTTCAGGTAACCATGTGAGTACTTTTGCCAGCCCGGCAATGACCCATCCGTTTCCACGGCCCCAGAACACTTTTTTACCACTTTCCGTTCTCACACCAGAGCCGTCAGGTTTGATTACAAATCTTTCATCACGATAAAACAGACTGTCTTCCTCTGAATACAAATGATGATATGTCTCCCACCACATGCTGTTCATCAGGTACAGAATTTCTGGTTGATCGGTCATCACACTAACTTTCACCATGGCAGGCGGAGCCATATACAGTGCATCACACCATGACCAGTTCTTACGGTTTGAATAGCCCACCACGGGTCCGGGTTCCGGAGTTTCAATCATGTAATTGAAGGTGTGAATGGTGGGTTCGATAATGGATGAATTTTTATATACCTGGTACAAATCGGCATAGGTTTGGGCGACCACCTGGTCATCGGCATGCTTTGTCCGGTGACCCAGCTGCCAACGATTTCCCTGTCCCCACAGATATGCAGAGTCCAGGTATCTTTCTTGTTCAGTGACACGATATGCTGCCATCACACCTGTATAGAAAACACCGCGTATCCAGCCTGTTTCAGGGATAGGCCTGACACTACCATTGCTTCTGACTGCTTCAGGAAACAAATTATTTAACTGCCAGTCACATGCTTTTTCAGCTGCAGCGATAATAAAGTCTTCAGAGAAAATTTTCTCCTGCGATTGTGCAAATCCGGTATTACAGCCAAATATTAACACACTCGCAATTACAATCAACTTGTGTTTCATATTTTTTCCATTCATTGTTTTTATTGTTTTTATTGGCGGTTTAATTAAAAAAACCAATTCCTTTTTAAGGAATTTACATATGCGTAGTAATTTTTATTTTCTCTTCAGCCAAGCCCCCACTTGTCGCGCTAAGAACAATTTCTCCTTTATTTTGTGATGACTGAATAAGTACCATGCATTTCCCGTTAAATGTTTTTCGCTCTGGTTCGACAAACGATTCCAGGCTCGTGGGATCGCCATTTCCCACCGCTCTTATTGATCCTTCGCCGGTTATTGAAAAATCAATCAAATTGTCGGCTGTCGGGCAGAGTATTCCATGTTCATCTACCACCGATACAGTAACAAATGCAAGCTCTTTTCCATCGGCACCTATTGCTGTACGGTCTGCTTCCAGCACAATTTTTGCAGCTTCTCCCGCTGTTTTGATTGAAGTCTCTTTCAATGGATTATTATTCTCATCCAGCGCAACGACTGTTAATTCCCCGGGTTCGTATGTGATATCATCCCAAACAAGGCGGTAGGTGGTGTATAAACCAGATGGATCCTTTTCCCTGACTCCCAGGCTTTTTCCATTCAGGAACAATTCCCCTTTATCAAAGCTGGTATAACAATGTACTGAAACTTCCTGCCCCGGCTTCCAGTTCCAGTGCGGCAGCAGGTGCAGCACCTCCTTATCAGTCCATTTGCTTTGATACAGGTAATACCTGTCCTTGGCTATGCCGCATAAGTCAATGATGCCAAAATATGAACTGCGCGATGGCCATTCCTCATTAAACGGGGTAGGCTCTCCCAGGTAATCGAAGCCTGTCCAGACAAACTCCCCGGCAATGAATCGGAAAGAATCCTGCGCTGCAAACTCCCGGTCGGGGGAGTTGGCCCAGCGTGGAAATTCCATGTCGAAAGCATTCGCATGATAGGGTTCACGGGTATAATGCACCCGTTCAATTGCGGGAAAAAAATATGCTCCGCGTGAACTGACAGTAGATGCGGTTTCGCTTCCGTACATGTTCCAGTCGGGAAATTTTTCGTGAATGAAATTGTAATGCTCTGGCTTATAATTCCATCCAACTACATCTACAATGTCGGCAAACCCGTTTTCGATTGCTGCCTGCCACTTGTTAAAGCCGGCCGTAGTTGGACGTGTAGGGTCTTCACGCTGGCATATATCCACCAGGAACTGACAGTATTCTGCACCCCCATCGATATTCTGTTCCCGGATTTCATTGCCAATACTCCAGGCAATTACCGAAGGGTGGTTCCTGTCACGGTGGATAAAAGCTACCATATCTTTCTCAGCCCATTCGTCCCATAATTTATTGTATCCGTTTTCAGTTTTGGGGTATTTCCATTCATCAAATGCCTCGTTAATCACCAAAAACCCCATTTCGTCGGCCAGGTCAAGCATTTCAGGGGCCGGGGGATTGTGGCTGGTGCGAATGGCATTACAACCCATTTTCTGCAATAACTTCATACGGTGGCGCATGGAAGAAACATTGAATGCTGCTCCCAATGGTCCCAGGTCGTGGTGCAGGCAAACGCCCTTTAATTGAACCCGTTTCCCATTCAGGAAAAAACCGTCGCTATTTGTGAATTCAAAATACCTGAATCCGAAGGGTGTTTTGTAACGATCCACCTCTTTGCCGCCTTCAAAAACTTTCGTAACCGCTGTATAGAGCATTGGGGTTTCCAGGGACCACAACTGGGGAGAAATGACTTCCAGGTGTTGATCAATGGAGGTCACTTCCTGAAGGGTTACTTGATCGGATGCAACAGCTACGCTGGTACCATTGGCATTAAAAATCTCTGTTTCTACCGAGACCTCTTTCTCTTTGCCGGTTGTATTCACAAGGGTTGTGGTTTGGTGCACGGTCCCCTTCCCGTTCCGGATTTCGGGTGTGGTCACATATGTGCCCCATTGTTTTATAAACACAGGGTTGGTTACTACCATCCTGACATCCCGGTAGATGCCTGCCCCCGGGTACCAGCGCGAAGAATAAGGTTTGTTCTCCAGCCTGACGGCCAGGATGTTACTACCACCAAAATTCACTGCCTCTGTAACATCGAACCCGAAAGATGCATACCCATAGGGC
>CAZOXI010000390.1:0-4079 GCA_964583445.1 uncultured Bacteroidaceae bacterium
AGCATACCCGAAAAAGAACAGGGAATTGATCAGCACATTGCGCGCAATCACAAGAATTTGCGGGTTGTGGGGATCCCGCATCACGACCACCCATGTGAAAAGCAGGTTCATTCCCACAAACAGGGAAAGATGTCGAACGATCCGGCAGACAAGCTTTTCAGAATACAATATCGCGCCGGGAAAAGGTTGCATAATCGTATTAATAGTGTTCTTCTTCTGTAAGAGTGCGTATGAAAATAATAACATACAATATTACGTATTGTATCACTTTATGACAGATCATTTCAATCGATGGAGTTGGAAATTGTGTGAAGTACGGGAATTCGGCAGTGAACGCCTTTGGGCGGTTGTTTCATGCTGTTGACTTACATTTAATGACTGTTGACTGAAACCATTATTATTTATAGAGAAATTTTAATAAGTTTCCAATTACTTGATATAGTACGAGCATCTTTTGTAATTTTAGCGTATCATAAGATTATCCCCATGAGGACAAAATGCATTATTATAGATGACGAACCACTGGCAAGAGAATTGATCAGGGGCCATGTTAAAAAGCTGGAAAATTTTGAGATCGTTGCAGAATGTGCCAATGCCATGGAGGCAATGGAAACCTTAAGGAACAATAAAACAGACCTGATGTTCCTGGATATCAAAATGCCCCAGATCAGTGGGATTGAATTCCTGAAAACCATCAAAAATCCGCCAAAAGTCATTATTACCACTGCTTTCAGTCAATATGCCATCGAAGGATTTGAAATGGACGTGGTAGACTACCTGATCAAGCCGGTTACTTTTGAGCGATTCTTTAAGGCAGTAAATAAGTTCTTTGCCACCCGAACCCACCAGGAGGTAACCCTGGAAAGGGAGAACCAGGTGAACGATCATGCCTTTATCTATGTGAAGGAGAACAAGAAGATCATCAAAATTTACCTCAAAGAGATCCACTTTATTGAGGGACTGAACGAATATATCCGCATTCACACCGACAACCGGCGTGTGGTAGTAAAAGCAGTCTGCAGTCCATTGAAAGCAAATTACCTTCGGAGCAATTCATCAGGGTACACAAATCCTATATTGTCTCCATCCCGAAGATCCGCGCATTCAATGCAACTACCATTGAACTTGAAAATGCCAAGGTCAGGATCGGCAGAAACTACAAGAACCAGGTCTTCAACGCACTGCATTTCAAGAGCGAAGTCTGAACCCATTTCAGATGATGCCGGGAGAATGCCAACACTCCGAAGGATTTTAATAGTTCCTCTGCATTTTTAAGTTACGCACAGCAAACAGCTTCTGGCAGATGCTATTCAACAGCGACCTGGAGAGTTTACATCTGTCCAGTGTGATCTTAGCAAGTAAAGACGGGATCCTGAAACAACAAAGATGCAATTGAATCGACAACATACCTGGATCGGCAGCATACAGAGATCTAAAGCAAGCATTGATCGCCAGTAAAGTCAGATCAACAGCAAAGATAGATCCGCAGCAAGCACAGATCAACAGCATACCCAGATCGGCAGAAAAGGATAGATCGGCAGAAAGGATAGATCGGCAGAAAGGATAGATCAATGCTAAAAAAAGGCTGTATCCGGAATTGACCAGGATACAGCCTTTGTTGTTTTGAATTGTTCAAACTAATCCTCGGTTCCGTCGTCCCACCAGACACCGTTATAGGGCGTCACATCCGGAACGTTTTCAGCGTTACCGGAGATCTCATTTTGGGGATACGGAAATCTCCTGGGTGTATCGAATGGATTTGTTGTTTCCGGGAAATCTGTCCTCCGCAATTCAGCATAAGCCTCTACTGCACCATATGGCCACAGGTGTATATATTTTTGTGTATAAATCATATCCAGGGTGAGGTCAGCAGCCGAAGCCGGCACCACCTCTGCCTGGGCTTTGTAGGAATTTGCACCACCGGTGGACACGCCTGCCTGTTCAAGTGCTGCATCCAGTCCCGCCAGGTAAGCCGCTAATGCAGCTTCTGTATCCGGGAAGGATTTCCTGAGGTGACATTCTGCTTCGATGAACTTCAGCTCGGCAAAGGTCATAATCGGTAGCGGTGCCTCCGCGTAGATCACTGTGTTGGTGATCCTCGAGTACACCTGTCCTGCCTGGTCCTGCACAGCAGTTCCGTTGGGAGCAGGTACGACTTCACCCCCAAGAAGGGTGCAGAAAAGATCCAACCGTGGGTCATTGATTTCATTCAAGACGCCGTAGAAAGTATTACTGATTGCATGGTGTTTTCGCTCGTTTTCTTCCTGGTGCCAGGTGTTTTCATGGCCTGGATCGTCAGAGAAATTAGCAAAGGTCATATCATCTTCAACGGAAGCGAACCCCTGGGCAGCAGCTGCCAGTGCATCTGCAGCAGATCCGGCTGGATCAACTTTGCTGAGGTGATTCGCATAGCGGGCCTTCAGTGAATAGGCTGCCTTGATCCATAGCTCCGCGTCCCCACCATAGATAAAATCTTCACTTCCTGTAGTGCTGATATTTTCCTTCTGGAGGTCATCGATCGCCTCATCAAGGAGTGCAAACATATCGATGTAAATCTGTTCCTGGGTATCAAAGGCAGGTTTCCTGTTCTCACTTCCCTGGAGCGATTCCCTGTATGGCACACGTCCCCAGGTGTCTGTCGTGACAAACATGGTATAAGCCATAAGTACTTTGGCAATGCCTACATCGATCCATTTTCCTTCTTCACTTCCGCCTGTAGAGCCCTTATCAATAATAATTTTCAGGTCAGGAAGCAACCTGGGGTAGATCTGAAACGCCCAGCTGTTCTCGCCCAACTGTGAATTGATATTGGCACGGCGGTCTGCATCACGCATCTGGCCATGTGCGCCTGCAGTCTGCTCGCAAAAAATTGAACTGTACCATGCCAGGGTCGTGCCTGTCACCCAATAGGGAGTCCCCACGGTAACACCCGACATGAGCATGCTTATCGGAACATCTGTAGGATTGTTCGGATCCGTATCGATTTCATCCATGATCTCGTCGCTGCATGAAAAACTGAACAGCGCGAGCAACATGATACTGAATATTATTCTATATTTTTTCATTTGCTTGTTGTTTTAAAATGTAACTTTTATTCCGCCTCCGAATGACTTGGTGTTGGGCAGTGAAACATATTCAAAAGCACCAATGCCATTTCCTTCTGCTGTGCTTGACTCCGGATCAAAATTGGGATAATCTGTCCAGAGCGCCAGGTTTCGGCCATTCAGGAAAAAGGAGACCGAGTTAATAAAGGTATTATTAAACAGACTTTGGGGCATATCATAGGTGATCACCACCTCTTTCAGCCTTAAGAATGTTTTATCAAACACGGCAGACTCAGTGATGTTCCACATAACCGTGGCCCAATAGTCCTCTCCCTTGAGCATTTCGATATTGTTATCTCCTTCCAGGATGAGTTCTCCGCTGGCAGCATCAACATAACCCATCGCTGTATTTGGAAGTACAGTGGGCGTAGCACGATCCTCGGTTTCCGCAGATGTGCCGTAATTCCTCAGCAACCTGTTGAGGCCACTGGAGATGTATCCGCCCTTGGAATAATACATCTGGGCGGTGAGTGAGAACCCTTTATACCGGAATGTATTGGTCAGGCTGGCATCCCAGTCGGGATTCACCTTTCCAAGGATCTTCTCCTCTCCCTGGAGGGGCATCCCGTAAAACGGGTTGGGTTCTCCTTCAATGGTTTCCCTTGAATCAACGACGATCCTGTTCTCTTCATCCCGCACATAAGAACTTCCGAAAATCACCGGGTATTCATATCCTGCATAGGCAAATGCCCCGACGCTTGCAAAATTCTGATAACCGGCCTGGATGCGTTCCACCCCGGGCGCCAGTTCAACAACCATGTTGGAATTTTGGGAGAAATTGGTCAGTATGGACCATTCAAAGTTGCCCCTGCGGACAGGTACAAGCGAGAGAATAACCTCGTGTCCCATCGATTCCAGCACACCAGCATTCCGGTATTCGGAACGGAATCCGGTTGATGCTGCAAGCGGCACACTGAAGATCTGGTCTGTTGCATTCACATGGTAGTAGGAATAATCGATTCCAACCCTGTTCTC
>CAZOXI010000391.1:0-4066 GCA_964583445.1 uncultured Bacteroidaceae bacterium
GAATTATATCCCGGCGCCGGGTCAGCGTGCATTTATCTCCTATGCCCGGGCAAGCCGCGAACCCAACAGGAACAATTACACCGATGCACCGCAGGATCGCCTTCCTGTCCCTGAGACATTAAATGACTTTGAGGCCGGGTATTCATTCGGAAACGGACCGTTGCAGGCAGGTGCTACCTTGTATTATATGGATTATGAGGACCAGCTGGTCCTTACCGGTCAGATCAACGAGGTGGGGTATCCCGTAATGACCAACGTGGAAGAGAGCTACCGCGCAGGGATAGAGCTGGAGGCCGGGTACAATTTCCAGGACAAGGTCATCCTGAAGGGTACCGCTACTTTCAGCCAGAACAAGATCAGGGATTTTGTCAACTACGTGGATAACTGGGACTACTGGTCGGACCCTGAAAGTGAACCCTTCCAGGTGGCGGAAGAGATCGGCAACTCCACGCTGGCATATTCGCCTTCGGTGGTAGCTTCCGGACAGGTTGAATACCGTCCCCTGGATGGTTTGAGTTTCAGTATCCTGTCCAAATATGTCAGCAGGCAGTATATCGATAATACCCAGACAGAAAAATATTCTATTGACCCCTATTTTGTGAATGACCTGAGGGTCGGCTATACCCTCTATCCGGAATGGGCAGGTGCACTGAGATTCAGTGTGCTGGTCGCCAATGTGCTCGATACGCGCTATGAGACCAATGCCTGGCTCTACCGGTACTATTCCGGAGGTGAGGAGATGTTTATTGATGGTTATTATCCCCAGGCAGGAAGACATGTGATGCTTGCACTGGAAATAAAGTTTTGAACTGTTTGTAACTTGGAACCTGTAACTCGTAAAAAAATATTAATTTTCGGACGGAATGAACCTGTTTTTACTACTAAATGGCCGGCCTGAAAATTAATATATGCTTCTGGTACCTGGATGAGAACCTCGTAGATGAGATCGTGGCGCTTCTTGAGGAGGGCAACTACGATCCGGTCTACTGTAAGTGCAAAGAGCTCGACGAGTTGGAAACACGTCTTGAAACAGGAAATCTTGACCTGATCATTTCTGATTTTGACCTGCCGGATATGTTGCGGGATTCCATTGAATCATTGCACAGCCGGGTGGATTATCATGTTCCATTGATCTACCTGGTCGGTGAGAAAAATGAGCAAAAAGCAGCAGAAACCCTGAAAAGAGGGGTTTGGGACTACCTCCAGAAAAATCACCTGGTAAAGCTGGTACCTACTGTCTATTCTTCCCAGAAATATGGTAAGGTATTGAAGCAAAGCAGAAAAGTGCAAAATCAACTGGAAGCTTCGGAGGCAAAGTACCGCTCTATTTTCAATACGGTTCAGGACGGCATGTTACTCATTGAACCGGACAGCTTCAGGATCCTGGATTTTAACAGGAGTTTACCCCTGATGTTCGGGATTCCGGATGGGCGGGATCGCAAGGAAGTAATCGACCTGGTTAGTGGGGCGGATACCAGTTTTTGTGCTGACCGGCTGAAAGAGGTTTCGGTAGTGCTCGACACGCAAAATTCTGTCACATTCCACTGCAGAAACCAGCGGCAGAACGGGGAGGTGTTCTATACAGAGAATACACTATCAAAGTTTACACTGGGTCCATCTTCACAGTATATAATGGTGATACGGGACGTCACGGAAGCAAAAAAAGCCAGTGCTGCCATCAAAAAAAGCGAGGAACGCCTGAATCTTGCAGTTGAGGCAACCAACCTGGGATACTGGGACTGGAGCCTGGACGATAACAAAGTATACTATTCCCCTATCTATTTTAAAATGCTCGGGTATACCCCTGAAGAGCTTCCACAGGAATTGAATACCTGGAAAGTACTGTTACATGAAGATGACAGGGAGAAAGCCACACAATTTGTTGAGCATTTCATCAAGAGCGGAAAAGACTCTTTTGATATCGAGTTCCGGTTGCGCTGCAAGGATGGATCCTATAAATGGATTTCAAGCGGGGGGCAGATAGTGGACCGTGACGAGCAGGGGAACGTAAAGCGGTTGATCGGGACGCACAAGGACATTTCGGAATCCAGGCGAAATGAAGCGATACAAGGGACCCTCTTCAATATTTCCAATGCTGTAAATACTACGGTAAACCTGGATCAACTCTATGAAAAGATCAGGGAGCACCTGGGAAAGATCGTTGATACCACCAACTGTTTCCTAGCATTGTACAATGAAGAGACCAATATGCTCACCATGCCGTTTCACCGGGATGAGATGGATTCTTTCACAGCGTTCCCGGCCGGGAAAACCCTGACCGGTTATGTACTCAGCACCGGTAAAGCACAGCTTATCGATGCTGAGCGGGAGAAGCAGCTCATGGACCAGGGGCTGATAGAACCAGTAGGATCGCCGAGTATCAGCTGGCTGGGCGTACCGCTCAGAACAGATCACATGATCATCGGGGTATTCGTAGTACAATCGTACAGCGAAGAGGTTATATATACCTCAGAGGATGTGCGCATTCTGGAATTTGTGAGTGATCAGATCGCGCTTGCAGTTGAACGAAAGCGTGACCAGGACAATGTGCGGGAGAGCCAGGAGAAGCAGCGGAGAATCTTTGAGTCTTCCCCGGACCCGATCCTGGTGGTGGACACGAATGGGATCGTCACCGATTATAATACAAGTCTCCTTGCAGCGCTTCATGTCACGAATGAACCGGTGATCGGGCAGAATATCTTCCATTTTATCGGTAGAAATCACTGGAGGACAGCACTGCGCAACTTTAAACAGACCTGGGAAGAAGGTTATTTAAAAAACCTTGAATTCGAGGTGCACCGGGCCGATGGAACCAGCTTTGAATCAGAGATATCTACAGGTGCCATTTACAATAATGAAGGTGAGCCTGATTCAATGGTGGTCATAATAAAAGACATCAGTGAGCGAAAAGAGACAGAAAGAAGCCTCAGGGAAGCCAAGGACAGAGCCGAGGAGTCCGACCGGCTCAAAACAGCATTCCTGTCCAACATGTCGCACGAGATTCGCACTCCGATGAATGCTATTGTAGGTTTTTCCGACCTGCTGAACGATCAAACACTGGGACCCGATGAACGGAGCGAATTCATTTGCCAGATCAATATGGGTGCGGAGAACCTCATGCACCTCATTGATGATATTATTGATATCTCCAAGATCGAGGCCGGACAGATCAAGATCAATAAACAGGAGTGTGATATCAATGAATTGCTGAAGGAACAATTCGTGATGTTCCGCCAGTATATCGACCGCATGGACAAGTCTCATCTTGAACTCAGGCTGAACTGGAAATGGCCGGACCGTAAACTTACCATTCTGACAGATCCTTTCAGGGTAAAGCAGATCCTCTCTAACCTGATGAATAATGCTGTGAAATTTACAGAGGAGGGATATATTGAAGTGGGGATCGGGCAATCAGGGGAGAAGACAGTTCGCATATGGGTAAAGGATACCGGGATTGGCGTTTCAGAGGATAAACAGGCGATAATTTTTGACCGCTTCAGGCAGGGACACAGGTCCAGGACAAAGCTTTACGGTGGTACCGGGCTCGGACTCGCTATTTCCAAGAACCTGGCTGAATTGCTCGGGGGTGAAATGGGAGTTATCTCCGGAGACCGTGCCGGATCTGAATTCTGGTTCACACTACCGGCAAATATGGTCCGCCGGAAAAATACACCCAAAGATTACCTGGGTGCGGGGATCAACACGCAATGGGAAGGGAAGAAGATCCTGGTTGCCGAGGACGACAGTTCCAATTTCAGCCTGATTGCCGAGGTGTTAAAACACACAAATATCCGGATCATTCATGCCAGGGATGGAAAAGAAGCACTCGATCTGTATGAGGAGCATAAGGACGACCTGGACCTGGTATTGATGGACATCCGGATGCCGGAAATAAATGGATACGAATGTGCCCGGGTCATCAAGGAAAAAGACCCCGATATACCTGTCATCGCACAAACAGCATATGCGATGTCAGGCGAGCGTGACCAGAGCATGGATGTCGGGTGTGACGATTATATCAGCAAGCCGCTACAGGTGAAGTTCCTGATTGAGACCATCGGGCAAT
>CAZOXI010000392.1:0-4065 GCA_964583445.1 uncultured Bacteroidaceae bacterium
AAATGGAAAAGTTGTAGATGCAGTCGTGGTCAGATCCGTCGACCCGGCGCTCGACAAGGAAGCCATCCGGGTTGTAATGTCCTCTCCCCCGTGGACACCCGGGAGACAACGTGGAAAGGCTGTAAAAGTATTGTTTACTTTCCCTATCAACTTTGTACTACAATAGAACATAAAAAATATCTATAGTTAAAGCCGGAGCAATCCGGCTTTTTTTGTTCATAACCTCTCATTTTCCAAATAGTTTAATTTTTATATTAGCTTCGGATAAAAACCAAAAGCCTATGAGCCGGGCCATGAAACATTATTGACCCACATGCGTATGATTGTTTTAATAATTTATGACATTGATCATCATCGATAATCTGTAATGGCTGATTCCCCCTGACCACTGTGCAACTTTGGCAGGCAGGTCTGACTTATAAAAAATTAAACTTAAACAGATGAAAAAACTTGTACCCGTTATCTTGTCCGTTATCTTATTTTCCTCATGCGGATCTGTCACCAAGCAACTGCAAAGAGGAAACTATGACCAGGTCATCCAAAAATCCACAAAGAAACTCATGCGCAAGCCTAGTGCGAAATATGCTGAGGCCATGGACAGGGCCTATAAACTGGCGAACGAAAGAGACCTGGAGCGGATTGCTTTCCTGGAAAGAGAAGATAATCCTGATTATTACGATGAGTTATTTGCAAGATATGAGGCGTTGAAAGCACGACAGAGCAAGGTACGTACGGTAACTCCTCTAACGGTGGAGGGGAAAGCCTATAACTACGAATATGTGGATTATGATGCCAAGATCGTGGAATCAAAAACCAAGGCGGCAGAGGAGTTCTACCAGAGTGGTAAGAAACTCATGAGCAATGCGCTCTCGAAGCAGGACTTCAGGGAAGCATATTATCAGCTGAGACGTGCAGATCAATACGGTGGCCATAACTTTCCAAATATCGAAGTGATGATACACGAGGCCAGGATGGCGGGAGTCAGCAGGGTAATTGTTGTCCCGGAGAACAGGGATCCGAATATCGGAATCCCGCAGATCGACCTGGAATTCCTGGTGGCGATGGATGCCAGGGCACTCGAAAATTCAGAGTGGATCGAATACCATTTTGCGCACGCAGGACCGAACAATGACTATGACTATGAGATGTTCGTCAGGGTATTGTCCATTAATGTATCCGATAATATTGAAAAATCATCCAAGCAGGATTATACCAGTAAAAGTACTACGAAATTCGATTATGCACTCGATGGTGCAGGGAACGTGATGAAAGATACCGCCGGGAATGATATCAAAATTTATAAAGATGTAACCGCAACCATGGTAAAGAAAGAAAAGCAGAAGGACTGTGCCATCAGGGGAGAGGTGGAGATCATTTCCCTGACAAGCGAACCCTTGGGATCACTGGCCAAAGTGCCCTTTACCGCGGAAAGTCATTTCAAAAATGTGTCCTACGATCTGATCGGCGATCCTGAAGCTGTGGCACCCGGAACCCGGAAACTTACTGAAGCTGAAGAACAACCGTTTCCTACGGAGACGGTCCTGGTTAAACAGGCAGTCGAAAATGCCAAGCCAATTGTCCAGGGCATCATCTTTGATACGGCACGCAGATATATTAATTAAAAGGGAAAGACTTCGCCTCAACAAAAGGATTGAATGGGAGATTATTGGGACCACAGACCACAGGCAGAACCGGCAGTATTGATCGGCGTCATCGGGCAGGATCAATCCGAGGAGGAGACAAATGAATACCTGGATGAACTGGCATTCCTGGCTGAGACAGCAGGCGTGGCTCCGTCTGGTTTTTTTACCCAAAAGATCGATACACCAAATCCCCGGACTTTCATTGGGAAGGGGAAGTTGCAGGAGATCAAGTCATATGTACATGAGAATGAAATTGAACTGGCCATCTTTGATGACGAACTTCAGCCGACCCAGCTCAGGAACATTGAAAAAGAATTGAAGATCCGTATCCTGGACCGTACCAACCTGATCCTGGACATCTTTGCCCAGCGGGCGAAAACAGCACATGCCAAGGTGCAGGTAGAATTGGCGCAGTACGAATACCTGCTCCCGCGACTCACACGTATGTGGACCCACCTAGAGCGGCAACGCGGTGGGATCGGGCTAAGGGGACCCGGAGAAACAGAGATCGAGACCGACCGGAGGATCATTCGCGACAAGATCAGCCGGCTCAAGGAGCAACTGGTGAAAATTGATCGGCAGATGAGCAACCAGCGCAAAAACCGCGGCAAGATGGTCCAGGTAGCACTCGTCGGATACACCAATGTCGGGAAATCTACATTGATGAACCAGTTAAGTAAATCTGATGTCTTTGCTGAAAACAAATTGTTTGCCACCCTGGATACAACAGTCCGGAAAGTCGTGATCGGAAACCTCCCGTTCCTGGTTTCCGATACAGTCGGTTTTATCAGGAAACTTCCTACCCACCTGGTAGAGTCATTTAAGTCCACACTGGATGAAACACGTGAGTCTGACGTACTGGTGCACGTGGTAGATATTTCTCACTCCAATTATGAAGAGCATATCCAGGTGGTTGAAAAAACCCTGGAGGAGATCGGCGCCGGGGACAAGCCGGTGATTATGGTCTTTAACAAGATTGACAATTACAGTTTTGTCAAGAAAGATGAGGATGACCTGACTCCCGAGCTGAAGGAGAATCTCAGTCTCGACGATTTGCGAAGGAGATGGACCAGTGAGCGCAGGGATGTCGTATTTATCTCAGCCCTAAAAAAGGAAAACATCGACCATCTAAAAGACGTGCTCTACCAAACTGTCAAGGAGAAACACGTAAAACGCTACCCTTATAACGACCTGCTATACTGAAAGGTCTGATCCGCTCGGGTATCTTGTTGAATGTTGGAATGTCTCTGTTCAAAAGAAACCTTTGTTCTGCACCAATAGGTATCTTTCTGAGGAACATTATTTCTGTTTCACCAGGTATTCCGCAATCTGTACAGCATTCAACGCCGCTCCTTTCTTGATCTGATCACCCACACACCATAATGCAATGCCTTTTGGATTGGTGAGATCCTTCCTGATCCTTCCGACGAAAATGTCATCTTTTCCTGCACCGTCAATAGGCATAGGGTATTTCTGATGGGCAGGATCATCCACCAGGGTAACCCCCGGGGCTTTGGTCATCGCTTCCTGCACCTGCTCAACCGTAAGCTCATCTTCGGTTTCAATCCAGAGCGCCTCAGAATGATTCCGCATCACCGGCACACGTACGCAGGTGGTGCTCACCTCGATGTCTGAGTGCATGATCTTCCTGGATTCATTGTACATTTTCATCTCTTCTTTGGTATACAGGTTGTCTGTGAAGACATCCACCTGGGGAATAAGATTCAGCGCCAGCTGGTATGGGAATTTATCTACGCTCACTTCCTCGTTATTGGCAATCTGCCGGATTTGCTCCACCAACTCGTCCATGGCAGCTGCCCCAGCACCACTTGCCGACTGGTAGGTGGCGGCGTGCACCCGTCTGATGTGTGAGAGCTCTTCGATCGGTTTCAGGCAAACCACCATCTGAATGGTGGTACAATTCGGGTTGGCAACAATATTTTTGGGAAGTTGCTGCAAATCAGCTGCATTCAATTCCGGAACGACCAATGGAACTTCATCATCCATCCTGAATGCGGAAGAGTTATCTATCATGATCGCACCATGTTTGGTAATGGTCTCAGCGTATTTTTTAGATGTGCCGCCACCTGCAGAGGTCAGCGCAATATCTATTCCCCTGAAGTCATCATTCTCCTTTAATTCCTTTACGGTGATCTGTTTACCCTTAAAAGTATAGGTTTTCCCCGCACTTCTTGCTGAACCGAATAAAACCAGTTCATCCAGTGGAAAATTTCTCTCTTCCAATACCTTGAGTAGTTCCTGGCCTACTGCGCCACTGATGCCTACAATTGCAACTCTCATTTTCTTACGATTTTTCGGGTTCTCACCACATTAACTTATCAAAAGGAATCTGCAAGCCTAAGATATCTTACAGATCTTAAGCTGCAAAAATCGTAAATAATATGGGAAATATGAAACGACC
>CAZOXI010000393.1:0-4059 GCA_964583445.1 uncultured Bacteroidaceae bacterium
GGAGATCCGTGCCGACCTGGGTTCCGGAAAACAGATGAACCGGCTCCTGCAGGGAGATGTGGGCAGTGGCAAGACACTGGTCGCGCTAATGTCCATGCTGATCGCGCTGGACAATGATTACCAGGCCTGCCTGATGGCACCCACAGAAATCCTGGCCAGTCAGCATTTCAAGAGTATCCGTAATTTCCTGGAAGGACTGGATATCCAGATAGAGATCCTGACCGGCTCCTCAAAGAAACCGGACCGTGAACGCATTCATGCAGGACTCCTTGAGGGATCGCTCAAAATCCTCGTGGGTACACACGCCCTCCTGGAAGATGTGGTGCAGTTCAGGCGGCTGGGACTGGTGATCATCGATGAGCAGCATCGCTTCGGTGTCGCCCAGCGGGCCAGGCTGTGGCAAAAGAGTAAAGTGCTGCCGCATATCCTGGTGATGACCGCCACCCCTATTCCAAGGACCCTTTCGATGACCTTGTACGGCGACCTGGACATCTCGGTGATCGATGAGTTGCCGCCGGGCAGGAAACCGATCATTACGAAGCACTTCTACGACAACCAGCGACTGCGGGTGTTCGGATTCATGAAGGAGGAGATCCGCAAAGGAAGACAGATCTACATCGTATACCCGCTGATCAGGGAATCGGAATCGATGGATTATAAGGACCTGGAAGACGGATTGGAAAGTATTGCCCGGGCATTCCCTCCCCCGGAATACCAGATCAGTGTCGTGCACGGTAAGATGAAGCCGGTGGAAAAAGAGATCTCCATGAAGCATTTCGTGGAAGGGAGAACACATATCATGGTCGCCACCACCGTGATCGAGGTGGGCGTGGATGTCCCCAATGCCACCACCATGGTCATTGAAAGTGCTGAACGGTTCGGATTGTCGCAGCTCCACCAGCTGCGTGGACGCGTGGGACGTGGTGCCGATCAGTCCTATTGCATCCTGATGTCGGGATATAAATTATCGGAGGACGGGCGGAAGCGACTCGAGACCATGGTATCCACCAATGATGGATTTGAGATTGCAGAGGTGGACCTGAAACTCCGTGGACCGGGTGACCTGGAAGGAACCCAGCAAAGTGGTGTCCCTTTTAACCTGAAGATTGCACACCTGGGGAAGGACCAGCAGATCCTGACACTGGCACGGGATGTGGCTGAAAAGATTTTGGATGAAGATCCGAAACTGGAGATGGAGAAACATTATATTTTTGCTAAGCACATCAGGAAAGGTTCTGTGAATGCTGTCAACTGGGGGGACATCAGTTAGGGTCAACCATATTTTATTCCTGGAAATTTCCTCAATATGATTGTTTAAGGTTTTTTAACACCGAATATCCCCCTAAAGGTAAGATTTTTCATATATTTCGTTTTCATTGAGAACTTGGCAGTGAGATTATTACTAATGGTAAAATCAATATGCATTGAATTATTCTTGCAGATATTTTCATCGCCTTTTCGGAGGCTCGGGTTGCCAGGGCAGTAAAAAGAGACAGGAAATCTTTCCATTGGTAATGATTGCTTCGCAGTAAGGAAATCATCAACACAAATAAATTTTTTATTATTAAGATGAAACTTGCCTAAAAAGATATCATACAAAATTAACCGGATATTGAAAGCTCGTTTTATCATCATTTAAAACCATTATATTTATGACATTAAAAAGCAAAATCACAAGTTTAGTATTTACGGGAATTTTTATTGTTGGAACCACTTTAATGGCACAGACACTGCCACCAATGCCGCAGCAGGCGCCGCAACACCAATCGAATGACGTTTCCGAAAAAGAGCTCAAACAGTTCGTCACTACATTACAGGGAATCCAGCAGATCGACCAGCAAACCCAGCAAAAAATGGTCAATGCTGTCGAAGATGAAGGATTAGAGGTGCAACGGTTCAATGAAATCAACCAGTCTGAGAGTAACCCCGATCTGCCTGGTGATGCATCGGATAAGGAGATGGAGCAATATAACTCATGTGTTGAACAGATCCAGGTAATCCAGGGGAAAGCGCAGGAACAGATGGAAAAAAAGATACGTGACGAAGGTCTTACGGTTGAGCGCTATCAGGAAATAATGCAAATAGCTCAAAATGATTCTGAATTGCAAATGAGACTGCAGAATGAAATTGAAAATGAATAACATAACGTATTGATTCACTCAAAGAAGGCTGGGAGGATTATTTATCTTTCTGGCTTTTTTTTGCAGACTTTTTTCACGATAAAGAATTATAAAATATGGTACACAGGCTGATCATCACCTGCAAACTGGTACTCATATTATTGGTTGCAGGTGGTAATCTTCCGGCGCAGACTGTAAAGAAGGAACATCTCCTGCACAGCTATATCCCCGGTATCCGTCATGCAGCCGTGCGCGATTATGCCTGGTCACCGTTGCTTTACTCAGGAATCCAGGGAGCTTATGCCATTGGGTATTCCAGAGAAGGATCACGAATCTCTGACCACATCTCATTCAGCTTTGCAACAGGCAATCTTTCCAACACTTGGGGCAAGAGAATGAGGCCGGTGGGTGGCACAATCCAAACCCACACATTTTACCATGCGCAGTCTGACCCGGATGAAGGAATCCACTGGGGATGGTCGAACCACAATGCCTTTGAAACACGCGATATTCAGGACATCGGCAATTTCAACGACAGGAGTGAATATGTCACCTCCTTCGGCCCGGCCATGCGTTACCGGCTCCCTTTCACACTGTTTGAACGTGGGTTCCGGGTTGAAATCCTCGCTGACTTGCAGCTCCTGGGATTTAAACTGCAGTCGTCGTACGTCACCTCTACTCCACCAGGTTTTGCGGAACCCGCCTATAGCGGGATGGAGGCCTTCCTGAGGTCAATTGAGCTTTTCTATCCTGGCAATGCATGGAATGTCGGGATCCAGCCATCCCTCCGTTACAATATGAAAAACGGCAACATGCTCTGCATCAGTTACAGGTATGAATACTGCTGGCTGAAGGGAGCACATATTACAGAAAGCAGCAGCGGAAGCTGGCATTTTGGTGTTATTACACGATTATGAGGAGGCATATGACAACTATAAAAAGAATAAGCGTTTTATTACTGACCAGCGGGATTCTGTTTCTGAATTCATGCGAAGACTTGCTGCTGCGTCCTGATCCGGAACCAACGCCTGTCGTCATATTCGACCAGCTCTGGAATGATATCCAGAACCGCTACAGCTACCTGGAATTAAAAAATGTAGACTGGGATTCGGTTGGCAGCATCTACCGGGACGAGATTGATGATGAAACCAGTGACAGTGCATTGTTCAGGATACTTGGTGATATGTTATACGAATTAAAGGATGGTCACGTCAACCTGAGCAGTGATTTCAACCGCAGCAGGAACTGGGAGTGGTACCTGAAATATCCCGATAATTACAACCATGAGCTGGTAGAAAGATTCTACCTGGGAGAGGATCATGCGATAACCGGGCCTTTACTGAACCAGGTCATCGACTCTGTATTGTATGTGAATTACCGTTCTTTCGGAAGCGAAATCAGTGAGGATCATATTGCTGCGCTGATGGAACGGGCCCGGGGGCTGAAAGGAATGATCATTGATATACGCAACAACGGTGGCGGCAATTTAAATAACGGGTATGCGCTTGCTTCTTGTCTCACAGATTCAACGCGCGTTTTTGCATTGCAAAGATATAAAACAGGACCCGACAGGGAGGATTTTACCTCCTGGGGAAAAATGACCATTGAACCGCGCAAAGGAACACGATTTGCGGGTCCGGTTGTAGTGTTGATCAACCGCCGCTCTTACAGTGCATCTACATTTTTCGCCCAGATGATGCACGTTATTCCGCACGCCACCCTGTTGGGGGACAATACCGGTGGCGGCGGAGGTATCCCTGTATACGGTGAACTCCCCAACGGCTGGACCTACCGGTTTTCTGCCACACAAACAATTACCCCAGGTGGCGAACATATCGAAATTACTGTCCCGGCTGACATCCGCGTGAATCTGGGTCAAGGTGATAAAGCCAATGGTGCGGATACGATCATCGAAGCAGCACTGGCCATCCTGCGGGTA
>CAZOXI010000394.1:0-4052 GCA_964583445.1 uncultured Bacteroidaceae bacterium
TTTGAATTTGGTTGGCAGGAGATACCCTCATCGCGTGCATAAGAAGCACTTACATGGTCAATAATGATATTCGTTCCACCGGCGATATCTATCGCATCGCCATTGGAATTTGCCGCACCTGCATCTACCCGTACGCGGATGTACCTGATCACCACATCTGAAGCGTTGATGTAAATACGTCCCTTGATGCATATGCCATCTCCGGGTGCAGTCTGCCCGGCAATGGTCGTATTTGATTTTGGCCGCAGGATAACATCTCCCAATTCAATGGTGCCGGAAACCCGGAATACAATCGTCCGGTTTCCGGAACTGACAGCGTCTACAATGGAGCCAGGTCCGCTGTTGTTGAGGTTAGTCACAAAATATACATCGCCCCCGCGACCTCCGGTTGCAAACCGACCGCTTCCTTCCGCTGTAGGAAAAGCAAGTTGCTGCCCGTAAAGCGTTGTTGCTGACAACAGGTTGATCATCACCCCCACCAAAAGCAAAATCATGCTTTTATTTGTAACCGGCCGCATGATTTTCTTTTTCATTGCATTCTGTTCTACTTCATCCCTAATCCTATTCTACAAAGCATATCCTTCCCGGTAAGTTCTGTGAAAGAATTTCTCCGCCTCAGGATCATTTACGAAGTATTGTTTTGCTGCATCCCATTGAACCGGTCTCCCGAGTTCGTGGGCAATATTTCCAAGGATACAGGTAGTAACAGTCCGTGTTCCGGTTTCTACATTTGCCACAGGCTCCTCCCTGGATTTTATACAATCAATAAAGTTCTGCAGGTGGCCCGTGGCTGATTCAAACTTCAACCCTTCGTTTGCATCCTCAGCAGCTCCTGGCATCAGGGATTCGTCGGAAGTAATGATACCCCCACGCCAAACAGATACCCATGCATCCGTACCGATAAATTTCACGCCCTTGCCTTTCCTCTCAGGAAAAGGCTGATTGGTCATGACCACACCGTTGTCATATTCAAAGGCCAGGTACTCATTTCCTTCAGCTCCCGGGGGAACCACCCGGGTGGGACCTCCATCGTTTTTCCCAAGTCCCCATTGACCAATATCAAAATTATGGGCACCCCAGTCGCACATAAATCCACCACCAGTTTCCTTGTAATAGCGCCATTTCGCCCAGAAAGATTCATTTTCCGGCGGATCAAGAGATATGGGAGGATTGAGTCCGGGATTATAATGTACATAGGGCATTGGTCCTAACCAGACATCCCAGTCGAGATCTGCAGGGATGGGTTCTTCAGGAAGATCGTAGGGCGAAGGTGGAGGTCCGACTGAAGCATATACCTTTTCAAGTGTTCCAAGTCGGCCTGCCTGGGCAAGTTGTACAGCATGCCTGAAATTATGATCAGAACGCTGCTGGCTTCCCACAGCAAGAACAACATTATTTTCTCTTACCGCTTTCACAAGTTCCAGGCCTTCCTTTATTGTAAATGTAATGGGCTTTTCCAGATAAATGTCTTTGCCGGCTTTACATGCATCAATGGCCTGGATGGCATGCCAGTGATCAGGAGTAGCAATCACAACGGCATCAATATCCTTTCTTTCAAGGATTTTATTGTAATCGGCATAGGTCTGTACCTCGACCTTCTCTTCCCTGTTAAGGTAGAAATCTTTCATGGCCTGTTCAAAGCGCTGCCTTTTAATGCCATAGACATCCGCCCCGGCAACTACCTGGACTCCCTCGATGCGTGCGAATCCGCGCATAAGGTTCATCGCCTGTTGTCCAAGTCCAATAATACCGATCCGGATCTTATCGTTGGCTCCAACGTTATTGCAACTATGTATTGCAGGAAGAATGGCCACACCGGTTGCACCTATGAGGGTGTGTTTGATAAATCTGCGTCTTGAAGTGTTTTTCATTTTTTGTTTTGTTTGGATTGCTGGTTGCTGCGCGCTTAAATATAGTTCATATTTTTCTGAATGTCATGTCCCTTATGGTATTATCCCGGCATTTCACCGTATCATTTATCATATTCAACAGTTCCGAAAGAATCTCCAGCAGGGCTTATAACATTATCTCCTGAACAGTTTGACTTTGTGGACTGAAATTTCACCGAGCACTGTGTTTTCAATTAAACCAAATGGCTTCGCGGGAAATTTCAAAGAATATTCATCACCGTTCAATACCCTGTTCCCCACCCATTTCCCGTCAACAAATTCACCTTCCTCCTTGATGAGCATTTCAGCATAGGGCCTGTTTTTATCGGTTGACTGGAAGTCAAGGTCAAACCCATTCCCCGCGATGATGAATTCATCCTCACCTGTTTGAATAACCATTCCATAACCCGTAATAGTTGGGACTTTCGGACGATTATACCTTGGTGTAAATTTGTAGTCACCGATGATAAAGGGTTTTGAGGTTGAGGCATCGAGCTCCATGAATGCATTTACTTTGCCCTCAACCTGCGCACTTGCTATCAGAGGCATCAAATCATTCAGCACTTTGTAGGCGTTGATGATCGGATGATCCTTTTCATGGTACATTTCATGATCAATGCCAAATGGAGAAAAACACATGGCGTTGTGGTGCCCGATAGTGAAGAATGATTTTGGAGCGGCACTGTATGTATCCCGGTGCCATGGGGCACATGTTTCAGGAATGAACAGCGGGTTCCCCCGGTGAAGGAATTGTCTGCATTTCTTATTGAAATCTTCTAATTGGTAATTATCTGTAGCAAAAACATCGATATCCGGAGCACCGGCCTGCCAGATATCCAGCATCCGGTAGTTCGGACCGCCACTGAACCAGTCACCCGGCTGGCGGATCGTATCTGCCGCACAGGCATTCACAAGGGTGGGGATGGGATGTACCTCTTTGCCTGCTATCGACAGTTCATTGATGTATGTTGCATAATTCCATGCCATGAACATCTCCCCGGTATCGAGCGATTTTCCAAAAACCTCTTCCCAGCTCCCCGCTGTTTTTGAACCATTATTGATGTAAGCATCGCGCAGGATCGGTTTTAACTCATCAAGATTTTCACGGATGTATTGAATTAATTCCGCGGGTACATCCTGCTCGAAAAGTGCAGTGGCAGCAGGCGAATGGTCACGCGCGTTCCGTTTTATCCCGACTTCATTTTCGATCTGCATCATCACTACCGTATGATGCTCATCCACCTCCCTAATTCTCTCCATCAGCTTTACATAGGTTTTTTTATCAGCCTCCAGTGCATTGTTACTGAAATTAGCCACAGCACGCATAATTTCACCGTCTTCACCCATCATCCGGGGAAAACGCTCCCAATCCGACTTCACCCATTCCGGAGCATAATCCGACCGTGTGTTTTTCCAGCTTCCAAACCACAGAATGACCAGTCGCATATCGTTTTTATAAGCATTTTCTATGAGGCCGTCAATGAGCGTATAGTCAAATGCACCTTCCACTGGTTCAAACTGTTGCCAGCTGATGGGCAATAGCGCCGTATTTACATGTAATTTTTTTAGATGTGGCCAGACGGCTTCCATATATGCAATGCTCGAGGAAGATGAGTTCATCACTTCGCCGGCGATCATAATGAATGGTTCACCATCGACGATCAATTGTTTTACTCCATTTGTTTCCTGGATATGGGGTAAAACCTCTGCGTTTTCTTTTCCGTGCATCCTGCCATTCTTCTCAGTATTGCTGCATGAGGCAACAAATAATAGTATGATTAACATCCATGAAATTACAGTCAGTTTTCCGGATTCATTCTGTATTACTGCGAGCATAGTTCTGGTATTTATAATCAGGTTAGTGTTCTCTTTTCATGCCAAATTTAGGAATTAAGTTGAACAATTTATGAATGTTCTCCTATCTCCGGGTGCGCTATGCGTCCTCCTTCGCCGCACTTGCTCCATTTATATGATTATTTAAAAGTTAACACGGATTCATTGCCAAACCATGTTATTAGTTGTAATTTAACAGATTATTAAAACATAAAAAAGTAACTATGGATAATCAGGAGTTTAATGTAGATGAAATACAACAATACATAAAAAAGTATTACTTAAAAATCTATAATCAAAATTAGGAAAAGTGATGTAAATTGTTTATAT
>CAZOXI010000395.1:0-3472 GCA_964583445.1 uncultured Bacteroidaceae bacterium
GCGCTGGTGATCGAGCCACTGAAGGGGTACGGGCTCAAAGAACCCAAACCAACGAATTTTGGTGCGTTCAAAGTCCCGCTGGGAAAACCTGAGGTGCTTGTGGAAGGTACAGATTTAACACTGGTCACCTATGGTTCATGTGTCCGGATCGCCGAGACAGCAGTAAAACAGCTTGCAGAATTTGATATCAGCGTTGAGCTGATCGATGTGCAGACCCTGCTTCCGTTCGACATGGAGGGAGTTATCGGCAAGTCTGTCAGCAAGACCAACAAAGTGGTGTTTTTCGATGAGGATGTCCCGGGAGGAGCAACGGCTTTCATGATGAAGCAGGTGCTTGAGGATCAGGAGGCATATTTTCACCTGGATGCAGCACCGCGCACCCTTTCGGCCCATGAGCACCGTCCCGCATACAGTTCAGATGGAGATTATTACTCCAATCCGAATGCTGAGGATGTATTCGAGACCGTTTACGCGATCATGCATGAATATGATCCGCAAAAATACCCGGCTATCTATTAGTTTGTTGCATCGGTGAAGCAGTTATTGAAGATGAATTAATGTTGAAAAACCGGAATGCAAATTATTATTTTGATCCTTCCCGGACTAACCCTGCCATATACGAACTGCTGTATGGCGATGTGCCAGCATAAATATCCAGCAACTTCTGCGATGCACCGTCAACAGCCTCAATAATCTCTCCGGTCTTTTTCGCTGATCACCTTTTCTTCCGGTTCATCATCGCTGAACCTGCGGATCCGGTAGTTGATGGCAGCGAACAAAATGCTGAAAAGTGGACTCAGGAAATTGAAGAAAGCAAATGGAATGTATTCCACGGTAGGTACACCAAGTACCCTGGACTGGGTGGCGCCGCAGGTATTCCACGGTACCAGCACCGAGGTGATCGTACCGCCGTCCTCCAGGGTCCGGCTGAGCACTTCGGGCTTCAGGCCCCGCTCTTTATAAGTGGACGAGAACATCCTTCCCGGAACCACGATGGAGATGTACTGATCGGAGGCGGTGATATTGAAAAATACACTGGTACCGATCGTAGTAGCCACCAGGGAACCGGTGGAATTGGCCCATCGGATCACCGAGTGGGTGATCTTTTTCAGCATACCGGCAGATTCCATGGTCCCGCCAAACACCATGGCCGAAAGGATCAGCCAAATCGTGCCCAGCATTCCCTGCATGCCGTCTGTCGACAGCAGTCCGTTGACCATTTCATTGTTGGTGACAATACTCAGCTCACCGTAGATGGCCTGCATGACACTCATATAGGCTGCTTTAAAAAATGTCTGCGTACCGGGATCCAGGACCATGCCCACTTCTCTCACCAGGTGGGGTTGGAAGATCAGGGCAAAGACCGCACCCATCAGAGACCCAAACAGCAGCGAGGGCAGGGGAGGCACTTTCTTGATGATTACGAACAATAGCAGGGCAGGGACCAGCAACAGCCAGGGGGTCACCATGAACCTGCCGTCAATGGCCGCCAATACCAGGTCAATGTCGCCGAGCTCAGCATTGAAATCATAGGTGAACCCTATCACCAGGAAAATTATCAGTGTGAGCACCATGGCCGGGGTGGTGGTGATGGTCATGTACCGGATGTGCGTGAAGAGATCCGTCCCTGCCATGGCTGGCGCCAGGTTGGTGGTGTCGCTGAGTGGTGACATTTTATCACCGAAATAGGCGCCCGATATGACGGCCCCGGCTACGATGCCCTGGCTGATCCCCAGGGTAGTGCCGATTCCGACCAGCGCGATGCCCATGGTGGCAATGGTGGACCATGAACTACCGGTGGCGAGGGAGACTACGCCGGCGATGATCACGGTGGCGAACAGGAAAATGCTCGGGTGGAATATCTTCAGGCCATAATAGATTAACGTAGGAACAACACCGCTGAGCATCCAGGTTCCTGCCAGGGCGCCGATCATCAACAGGATCAGGATCGAGGGCATGGCCGAACTGATGCTTTTAACAATGCTCTCGCGAATATCGGTCCATTTATGACCAAGTGACACGGAAATGATGCCCGCTACTGCAGCCGCGAGGATCAGCGCGAACTGGTTGGCTCCGTCCAGGGTATGGTCACCAAAGTAGAGTACATTCAGGGAGAGCAGGGCGATCAGCACAGCTATCGGGATCAATGCCTGTATAAGGGTGGGTTGTTTCTGCTTACTTTCCTCCATGTAAACGCGAAATTTGGGCCACAAGATAGCCAAAATATGTTGAACTTTCTTTCGTTAGTATTACATACACTCGGTGGTAGCATGAGGGATACTTACCCCGAAGAAAAGTTTTAAAAGAACTAAAAATCGTTTAAATTGCATTTTGAAAGGGAAGGATATGGATCTGAACTACGATTTTTTTAAAATATCGAATGACAAAGTGGCGGAGGGGGGACGCGTCCTGATCTCAGAGCCATTTCTTAGTGATCAGTATTTCCGGCGTTCGGTCGTCTACCTCACAGAACATAGTGAAAAAGGATCGCTGGGATTTGTGCTGAACAAGTCCCTGGATATGTCGATTGCCGATGTGATTGAAGAATTTCCGATGGTGGAGTTTCCGGTTTCCTTAGGGGGACCGGTCAGTACCAATACGGTCCATTACCTTCATACGCTTGGTGATGAGATCCCCGAGAGTGTGCATATTAAAGACGGGATCTTCTGGGGGGGTGATTTCGAGATCATGAAGGCGCTGGTGCAATCCGGCATCGCACACAACGGAAACCTGCGGTTCTTTCTCGGCTATTCGGGCTGGTCCGAAAAGCAGCTCGAAGGAGAATTGGAGATGAACGCCTGGCTGGTAGGGGAGATCGCCCCCGAACTGGTGATGAAAGGTGGCTCATCCGAGTTCTGGACCGATATCCTGTCAGGTCTGGATGCCAGGTACAAAGCCTGGGCGAATTTTCCTGAAGACCCGGCGATGAACTGACCACCACAACTAAGTTCTGACCTGCACAAAAGACCTATCGCCTGACCTTACCTCTTAACACGCAAAACTTCGCAGACAGCGCTTAACCTCTTTAGCTGATTTTGTCCAGAACCTTCAGCAGGTTTTGGTTCCTTCTTATTTTTATGGTCCGGACACCCGCCCGCATGCCTGCTTCCACATCTGTCTTCTTGTCCCCGATGAACCAGGAGCGTTCCGGGTCAATATCGAATTGTGCCATGGCCTTTTCGAGCATAAGGGGTTCCGGTTTTCTGCACAAACATTGCTCTACTTTAGTATGGTGCGGGCAGAAGTAGATGGCAGAGAGGTGGATCCCGTGCTGACCCAGCAACGTTTCCATATGACTGTGGACAGCATCCACATCATCAATAGTGTATTTCCCTTTGGCAATACCTCCCTGGTTACTGATCACAATGAGCAGGTAATCCTTCTCCTGGAGGTGCTGTAACGCTTCAATGACTCCTTTATTGATTTCAAAATCCTCCACCCGGTACACATAATAGTGTTTTTTCGGGTGGTT
>CAZOXI010000395.1:3482-4050 GCA_964583445.1 uncultured Bacteroidaceae bacterium
GCTCAATGATGAAGGTTTCATAGATATATCTGTTTTAATTTCATTGATTCGTATTCAACAGCTTCATTTTCAGCTGTTTTTTCAACATGTCCTGTTCATATATTATTCTGAACCACATCCTGCCTCTCATCTTCTTCCCGGATAGCTCGTTTTTCACAACTTTTCAGTTCAATCCCAGGTTCTCAAAAAAGTACCGGACCAGTGATGGGTTCATCACCATGGGATAAAAGAACCCGATCAATGCACCCCAGATGTGTGCATCATGGTTGATGTTGTCGCTTTGTTTCCTGCTCATATAGCTCGAATAGACGAGGTAGAGAATGCCGAAGACCAGTCCGGGGATGGGAATGGCAAAATAAAAATAGATCTTCTGCATGGGTTCAAAGAAGATGTGCGTAAATACAATGGCAGATACAAGTCCTGAAGCTCCCACTGCACCGTAATCCGGATCATTCCTGTGTTTGATAATGGTGCTGATACTGGAGCCGGTGATCCCGATGAAGGCCAGGATCGAAAGGTGCAGGTACGGGGAACGGATCACATCGTGCGATTCCAGGTTGCGGAAAAT
>CAZOXI010000396.1:0-4048 GCA_964583445.1 uncultured Bacteroidaceae bacterium
CTGTGGCCAGAAAGCCTTACGTGCCAGGTAATACATAACGATAGAATCCTTACCGCCGGAAAACAGCAGAGTAGGTTTTTCAAATTGCGCTGCAACCTCCCGGATCACGTAAATCGCCTCTGCTTCAAGCTCCCGGAGGTGGGTAATGGAATATTCGCTCATAATCAGAAATTAATGTTCCTGTTCAGGGGTGCAAAGATAGAAAAAAAAGATAAAAAATGTTGAGAATCATCTCGTCCTTTAGCACGAGCTTCCATATCAGAGATTCGCATTCAATAATGTAAAAGAATTTCAGATGGAATCATTGGATAACATATAGATAACACTGAAAATTGATGATACGGTCATTGCCATAATCAATTTTGTTACTACCTTTATTTGTCAACTCAAAATCATCGTTTTCAAAAAAATCATCTTTGCAACCGATACCTATTACAGTTTAGGAATATATAACTTTTATATTTGAATGAAAGATAAACCGAATCAGGTTCAATTCATTATACTTTTACTGATCCATGCTATTGTTAACGGTTTGTATACATATTGCCAGGAGCCGCCAACCAGCACCCCCCAATCAATAAATGAAATAAAACAGAATACGATTGAATTACTCGGCAAAGATCCGGTATTGGTTAACGGCATCAGGTACAATCATGGTTATTCTGGAGTCAAAGGTGATCCCTTCCTTCCCGGCGGGAAGCACAAAGGCACCATCGTAGTTGATGGTGTCCCCTATAAAAACCAGGACATCCGGTTTGATATACTGAATAATGAGTTGATCCTTAATTACGAAACATCAAGCGGATCGGCAGAAAGCATTGTCCTGACGAAACACTGGATCGATCAGTTCAGCCTGGGAGAAATGGTATTCAGGAAAGGGATCCTCTCTCTTGATTCTTCCCGGTTTGTCCAGGTGATATACACGGGAAAAGTATCCTGTTACATGGACTGGAAAAAGGAGATTATCCTGGGGAAAGCCGAAGACATTCAGCCCTATTTTTTCTCTGAGCCGATCAGGCAGGGGACGCTTGAAATCCGTGACTCCCAGGTAACCTTCAGGTCCAGGAGGTCATTTCTCATGCAATTCGAAATGGAAAACAGGAAAATAATCAGAAATTACCTGAGAGCGCAACGGATCCGGTTCAGGAAAGCCAGTACAGGTGAACTGAGAAATCTACTGATATTTATAAATCAAAATCTCTGATTGTAATGTTCAGACTGATTAACGCCCTTCTTTTACTTTCCTTGTGTTCAATGAATATCATTGCACAGCCTGAATCTGAAAAGATCAGTATTGAAATCACTGATGCCCCGTTGGGACAAGTGCTTCGGGAGATTGGAGCAAAGGCAGGCATCCCCGTGTATTTCAGGGATGAATGGGTAAATGATGTGGTCGTCAGTTTGAAGATTGACTCTGCAGATGCGATTTCTGCGATAAGAAGAGCGATCGGGCAGACCGGTCTGAATGCCGAACAGGTGGCAGGACGCGGCATCTTTGTCCTTACGGAAAGGGGTCTTAAAAAGGACCTTTTATTTTCTGACGGAAAAAGCACGACTACAGAGGATGAAGAGAAAACGGAAGATGCCACAGTGAAACGTGCAAGTTCATACCTGAGCGGAACAAGACCTGAACAGATCATGCGTTCCATCACCGTTGGAACTGAAAGCAAAAGAACCTACCGGGGTACAGCGAGGATCATGGGAAGGATTATGGATGTCGAGACAGGATACCCGATCTCAGGAGCAACCATGATCATACTCGAAACCGGAAAGGGCACCGTTTCGGATAAGGACGGGCTTCTGATCATGGCACTGAAACCGGGAACGTACACTGCCCGATTCAGTTTTATCGGCAAGGAGCAGATCAATTGCAGGCTTGAAGTCCTTTCAGGAGGAAATTTCGATATTTCCATGAGCTCCTCCCTGATCGCCATCGATGAAGTTCAGATCCAGGCTAAACAATACAGGAAGATCAATACCACAGACGTAGGGATTATCCACCTGTCAATGAAATCACTGAAACAGCTGCCTGTTTTCATGGGTGAAAAAGATGTAATTAAAATTGCTAAACTTCTGCCGGGCATAACCAGTGCGGGAGAAGCTTCATCCGGGGTGAATGTGAGGGGCGGAAGTACCGACCAGAATGTTTTTTACATCAACCGGATCCCTGTATACAATACTTCTCACCTGTTTGGCTTCTTCTCGGCCTTCAATTCTGAAATTATCAGGGATTATTCAATCTATAAGGGCAATGTGCCTGTCAAGTACGGCGGCAGGCTGTCCTCGGTCTTCGACATTGTCACCCGGCAGGGGAACAAAAAGCGATACACCGCCAGCGGAAGCATCAGCCCGGTATTTGGAAAACTTACTTTTGAAGGACCCCTGATCAGTGAAAAAGCCTCGTTTATCGTAAGCGGAAGGACGACCTATTCCGACTGGATTCTTGGTCGCCTGGAAGATCCCCTCTTAAGGCATAGCAGTGCCGGCTTCTATGACCTTTCAGCATCATTAATCACAGACATCAATGAAACCAATAAAATCACCGGTTTCTATTACCAAAGCTGGGATCATTTTAAGTACAGTAATCTCAGTGACTATAGCTACGCAAATCATGGTGGGTCTATCCAGTGGAATTCCCAGGTTTCATCCGCGATTAAATCCGAAATCACTGCTGCTGTCTCCGGGTATGCGTTTGACTATATCAACAGGCAGGAGGCTTCAATGGCCTACAGGCATGCATACAATTTAATGCACAACGAAGTAAACGCCACCTTTGACTGGGTTCCCGCTTTGAATCACAAGGTTGAATTCGGGGGCGGAATGATCCTGTATAAACTGAACAGGGGTATCGTTGCTCCTTTTGGCGAAAACTCCCTGAGAAAGCCCGTTGACCTTGGAAGTGGAAGATCCCTTGAAGGGAGCCTGTTTGTCAGTGATAATATCAACTTCACCGACAGGTTATCAGTCTACGCAGGACTCCGGTACAGTGCATATGCCAACCTGGGGCCAGAAGAGATCAGGCTGTATGAGGAAGGCGCACCCCGGGAAGATATCCATGTCACGGGTACAAGGGATTTTAATGCAAATGAGATCGTGGCATTTTATTCAGGACCGGAATTCAGGACAGCAGCCAACTATAAATATGACCAGAACACCTCTTTTAAGCTCTCATTCAGTCAAATGAGGCAATACCTGCTAATGTTGACAAACACAGTCTCGGTCTCACCCACGGATCAATGGAAACTCACCGATTACTATATCAGGCCACCCGTAAGCTACCAATACAGCGGAGGGATACATCATATTTTTCCGAAACCGGGTGTATCGGTTTCACTCGAGGTCTATTACAAAGATGCCGATCTTGTCCCTGACTTCAGGGACGGGGCCAGTTTTATTAGTTCTCCGTATGTTGAAAGTGAAATCCTACAGGGAATACTCAATACTTACGGAGTCGAATTCCTGGTCGATCGATCAGGTGGGAAGCTGAACGGATGGATCAGTTATACACTCTCCAGGTCCGTCATGCACGTGGAAGGTCCGTCAGAGTCACAGTCGATCAACCATGGCCTTCCCTACCCTTCGAATTACGACCGTCCGCATGTGCTGAACCTGGTGGGAAATTATAAGTTCAGCAGGAGGGTAACGCTGGCAGCGAATATGGTATATATGACAGGCAGACCTGTGACGTATCCCTCATCCCTCTATTACATGGACGGAGTTGCATATGTCGATTATTATTCCCGCAACCAGAACAGGGTTCCGGATTATTTCAGGATCGACCTATCCCTCTCCCTGGAAGGGAACCTGAAGTCAGACAAGAATTTCCATAGTTCATGGAACATGAATGTATATAATCTCCTCGGCAGGAACAATCCCCAATCGCTATTTTTTGAACCGAACGAATATTTTATCAAAGGATATTCGTTCTCAGTGATCGGATCGCCCATATTCACCGTCACATGGAACCTTAAGCTTGGGAACTATGAAACACAATAAATTGCTGATCCTCATATCGTTATTGATTACCTGTATATCATGTGTGGAACGG
>CAZOXI010000397.1:0-4048 GCA_964583445.1 uncultured Bacteroidaceae bacterium
CGACCACCGAGATCTACACTCTTTCCCTACACGACGCTCTTCCGATCTACCTGATTTTGTATTCATTGGCTCAGGATATAAAATGTCCGTTTCCCAGCGGGAGATGTTTCGAGGGGAATAGACAACCCGGGCCTGATGCTATGAAATACAAGCACCACAATGCTGTGATTAATCCTGAAAGTAATGTGCTATATACGTTTGGAGGGTATGGTCAATTAACTTATGTCAATGAACTATTTGCATTCAATAACTCGAAAAATAATTTTATTAATATAGAATACAATGGCACTTTCTATCCGAGATATCTTGCGGGTAGCGCATATAATTTAAAGGATGGTAAAGTGTATATTCTCGGGGGATATGGGAGCAAAAGTGGTAAGCAGGAAATCAGTCCCGGGTACTATTATGAGTTGCTTGCTTATTCTTTTGAGGAAAACCGGTTCGAGACAATTCATGAATTTCAGCAGGAGGATTACGCATTCTGTTTTGGAAATTCTTTGTATATCGACACCATCAGTAATACGATTATTGGGTTGAAGTTTTCAAAATTCGAAACAAAGCCTGAGGTTCAGGCGGTTTCCATTTCACTGGATGATTTTTCTATGAAATATATCGGGAATACGTTTAGTTTTCAATTCCTCGACATTAATTCAAAGATAGACCTGTATTATGACAATCTTGCCCAGCAGCTGATTGCATTTACGTCCTATTATAACGGTTCAGGGACTAAAGTCAATATTCATCGGTTATCCTATCCTCCCCTTCAGACAAGAACGATTCCTGAAGAGGAAAGATCTTCAGCGCATCTCCTTCTTTCCATCCTGGTTGTTATCCTGGTCATTGCAGGAATCACCATCATAATGGTCCGTAAAAGAAGCAATACATTGAGATCTGAAAGTAAGGCAACAGGTGGTAGGCATACTGTGGGAATCAGTTCAGGCGATGATGCCGGCATAAAAAGTCAAACTGGCAACAACAATGCTTCCATTATTATTTTCGGGGGATTCCAGGTTATGAATAATGAAGGTAAGAATATCACCAGCGCATTCACTCCCCTGATTAAAGAGCTGTTCTTATATATAATGCTTACTTCTCTGAGACAGGGAAAGGGTGTGTCTTCCAGGACCCTGGATGAGGTTTTTTGGTTTGATAAATCCCCAAAGGCTGCGCAGAATAACCGGTCTGTAAACATCGGAAGATTGAAATCCTTGCTTGAGAATGTTGGAAATTGCAAGATCAACCGGGAGACCGGATACTGGAAATTTGAGTTTTACCCTGAAGATATCTATTGTGATTATTATTCATATCGGCAATTAATTGAGAACAAACTACTAAAAACAAAAAAGGGTATTATTGCCTTACTAAGGATTATTCAAGATGGCCCGGCATGGCAGAATATACAAGCTGATTGGCTCGATAAATTTAAACTGGAGATATCGAGCGAGATTACTGACAATATTATTGCATATATTTTGAATGAAGGAAAGCATCAGGATCCTGAGTTTATCATACAGATGACAGATGCGTTGTTCATGTTTGATATGGTGAATGAAGAAGCCATGATCATAAAGTGTAATACGCTGGCTCGTATAGGAAAACACAGTCTGGCAAAAACCACATATCATAATTTTGAGAAGGATTATTATCACTTGTATAATGAAAAATACCCAAAATCCTTCCATCAGGTCCTTGAAGAAAGCTTCCCTTTTATCAATTAAATTTCCGTCCGGTACAACTACGCGTGACCAGAATCAAATGCAATTTATTCTTCTATCACCAGCACCTCTGTCAACTGCCTCTTTCCCGTTTTTATTTGCAGGATATAGGATCCGGTTGCAAAACCGTTCAGAGGAAGCCTGATGGTATGCAGTCCAGCTCTCCAGTGCTGATTACTGATGAAATGATGCAGTTTACGTCCGCCCGTATCGAAAATGGTCACCGTTACATCGGAGGATTCCTCAAGGGAGAACCGGATGGTACACAATGATGAGGCTGGGTTTGGAAACATGGAAAATTCTGCTAACTGTTGGCCAGGAGCAACTGAGATTGCGCCTGGTGTCACTGAAACTTCATTGCTTGCCTGGCTCTCTGCACCGGAAGTATTTAACGCCGTAACATGATAATGGTAGGTCGTTCCGTTGTCAAGTGAACCATCGTTATAAGTTGATTCATTGACAAGAGATGTATTCACTTTATCAAATCCACTGCCGGAAGTGAAGGACCTGTAGACATTATATCCCTGCAGGTCTGTTTCAGCATTGTCATCCCAGTCCAGCAATACCGCCTGGTCAACAGCTGTAGCAGTAAGGTTTTCCGGTGCACTGATGCGGGAAAAAGCCAGGTCGCTGAAGTGGAGGTAGTCAATGTTTGTGACAATTTCTTCAGAAACATGCTGGTAAAATCGAAAAAAGTTAATGGCACTCAAATCGGGCGTGCCGTTGACGGATGCATCACTGATCTTAAGACGTAGCTCATTCCAACCATTATTCAGGTTTAAATCGGGGACACTCCAGCTGTATTCATCCACATCATTTTTACCTGAACTTGTAATTTCAATTTGTCCGCCTCCGTTGAAAGTGGTTACATTGGAAACATACAACCACAGATTGAAATAGCTGTCTTCGTCACAGTAGGTGTTAACGGGCGGTTCAAATTTTTTATTGAACCTGTTCGTTCCTGCTCCTGAACATGTGAGACTGGCGAACCCTTCCTGACTGTTCTCGGAATCAATTACCACACCATTGGATCCTTTCCAACCCGTTATTTCATCGCAATAATCCAGAACAACTACATCAGCAGGTCCGCCTGCGTCTCCCGTAGTAAAACTCCACAGGGGTCCGGTGGTTTTTCCGGAACCGTTCTCCTGGTCGATTCGCCAATAATAGGTGGTATTGGGCTCAAGTTCTCCCGGACTGTATGAGGGAGAGAACTGGTATGTGACCGAGTCAGGTGTTGAAGTGGTGCCGAAGTTGATGTGGCTCGATACAGCATTTGCATCGGGATTCCATCCTAATGCTGCATTTAACCTGACACCGGTTTGGTTATTGGCCGGGAATGGATTGCTTGCCGGGCCTGGAAGCCCTTTGAATACATTGCTGATGGTAACATCTCCCATGTCAATTTCAGGCGATCCTGCTTCGTGCCTTACTACCACCGGGTAGGTTCCTGCATCAAGTCCGGATACGATGTAGGTTCCTGCATCATCAGGAGTGGAGTAGGGGAAGGCCGTACCGCCGTCGATGCTGATCTGAATGGTGGTTGCATCCGGAAAATCAGGAAAGCGAAATTCCATGGCACCATCGTTGCTATCATTTGCCTCGTCAGTGATCCTGATGGTCATGATCCCTTCGGGCGGGGTGCCCAGTGTCTGATCAAGGTGCTCATAACCCCGGACCACCTGGGTAGCCAGGCTCGCGGTTCTCAGGTACCAGTCGCTGGGCAGGTCAAAACCGTCTTCATCCAGCGGGAGCCAGTATCCTTCACGCGGGATCATGCTGTCATTCTCTGCCAGTTTGAACATGGCGGTTCCCTCATCGATCTCGTCGAACATGGCGATGTAGATACTTTTCACATTTACCGGCACCACATCGTTTACCTCGTCCCAGATAAACTGACCACCCTCTCTGGGTGTCCTGTTTTTTGTCGCACTGGGTTCAGGATATTTCAGGTTGTGCCATGAAAATCCCGGATGCACCACAGGTATGTAGTCCACGTTGTTGTCATCACCCCATTTTTGTCCCCTGTCGTAATCCGTACTTCCTGAAAACCAGGGGCTGATTACATCCACCTGCTTAAAGGCTTCCTGGAATTCACTCCGTGCATAGAAGTTCCAGAACACGCCCAGTTTGATGGAAGCCCGGTATTTGGGATCCGGCGGGTTCGTGAAGAAATCGATCATCTCCTGCAGTTGATCCGGCGTTGCTTCATCCCTGACCGAATATCCCCAGAGCGATACGAGCGGCAGCCCGCGATGGTGCAGGTACCTGTCGCTGTCGGTCACCCCGATGTCATCCACCAGGTGCATCCAGTCCTGTTTCATATCCTCGAC
>CAZOXI010000398.1:0-2423 GCA_964583445.1 uncultured Bacteroidaceae bacterium
TATATTAACAATGGATTCGCCGTGGATCCTCCTTCCATTGGCGTTGCAACACTGGATGCGCTCGATTATAATGGAACAGTCTATCCTTTTGCCACCATCAGTCCTGAAACATTCGAGGCTGACTTCCTTACCTCCTACCCCATTAACCTCAACTATCCTGCATCCGACAGTATTTACCTGAGCTTTTTCTACCAGCCGCAGGGCACAGGGTTAGAGCCCAGGCCCCAGGATTCCCTTTGTCTCGATTTTTTCAATCCCGACACGCAACGCTGGAGAAACATCTGGCGTGTTCCCGGTGACTCACTGAAAGATTTTGAGCAGGTAATGATCCCGATCACAGATACAAGCTACCTGAAGGAGGGATTCAGATTCGGGTTCAGGAACCTGGCAAGCCTTCCGCAGAACGATGACTACAAAGACAAGCGGGGAAACGTGGACCACTGGAATATTGATTATGTGCGACTCGACCGGAACCGCAATTTTTCAGATACAGTAATCAGGGATGTGGCATTCACCCGGCGCATTCCTTCCATGCTCAAAGACTATGAGGCGATCCCCTGGGACCATTTCAGCGTTGGATACAATACGATTTACCTGCCCTATGTTACCCTGAATTACCATAATAACGACACTGCCACCCGTATCATTACCCGGAGGGCAGAAATCTACAACGAAGTCTGGGACGAGCGCTTTGATCCTGGCAATGCCTCCACGCAGGACATTCTTCCCGGCACTTTTGTAACACATAATATCAGCAGTATTTACCCATTCGAATTCAACCGCGGCGATACCGCGCGTTACCGGATCAAGACATGGATACAGACCGACGATTTTGACAATAAGGCCAACGATACGATCTACCGTACCCAACGGTTCCGGGATTATTTTGCATACGATGACGGAACTGCTGAACGTGCATACGGATTGCGGGGGCAGGGTACCAATAACGGCTTGATCGCGGTGAAATTCAACAGCTTCATCGCTGATGAGCTTGGAGGAGTGGATATTTACTTCACACAACTCATCGACTCACTCAACCTGGATTACTATTATAAATTCATGGTCTGGGATGATGCCGAAGGTCAACCGGGAGATTTAATTTATAACGGTCAGATCGATCATACCGTGGTCTATTCCGACGGGATCAATAAATATACACGTTTCGAGTTTGCGCAGGAAGTACCTGTGAACGGCACATTCTATGTTGGCCTGCTTCAATACAACACATTCCTGCTGAATATAGGAATGGACATCAACAAACCTGCCGGCGGAACATTGTTCTACAATATCGGAAACGGATGGATCCCTTCAGAGGCCCCCGGATCATTGATGATCAGGCCATTCGTTAAACGCAGCTACTCCGTTTCAGCACAGGATCCCCAGGTACCAACTGACATCAGGATATGGCCCAACCCGGCCACTGAAATGGTGCGGATCGAAGTACCTGAACAATCCCTGCCAGTGGATGAAATCAGCGTGGTAATCAGGGATGTTACCGGCAGAATTGTGAGAAGTTACCAGGGAGATACAGAGATACCGGTCAGCAACCTTCCTGCAGGAATGTATCTGTTTAGTATTGGCAATCGCAATCAGATCTTCAGTACCGAAAGGATCATCGTTAAATAACAACCATGTCTGAAGCGCAAAGTGAAAACAATGAAATGTACGAACATTTTCGCTTCGATACCGACAAGGGCCAGGCCCCGCTGCGTATTGATAAATTCCTGCACAATAAGCTGGAGGGCACTTCCAGGAGCAGGATCCAGTCAGCAGCGGATGCAGGAAGTATCCTGGTAAACGGTACACCGGTCAAATCGAATTACAAGGTAAAACCACTGGATGTAGTTTCCATCGTACTCCCCCACCCGCCACGGAAACTGGAACTGATCCCGCAGGACATCCCAATCAATATCGTTTATGAAGATGACCAGCTGCTGGTAATCGATAAGGAACCGGGAATGGTCGTGCATCCGGGACATGGAAATTATACAGGCACACTTGTGAATGCCCTGATGTACCACCTGAAGGATAACCCCATGTTCAGGACAGGAGAAGAGCGGCCTGGACTGGTACACCGGATTGATAAAAATACTTCCGGGTTGCTTGTGGTAGCCAAAACGGAGCCTGCAATGTCCGGCCTTGCATTGCAATTTTTTAATAAAACCACAAAACGCACCTATAATGCACTTGTGTGGGGAGAGCCCCCGGAGGAAGAAGGCACCATTACAGGCAACCTGGGACGGAATCCCAGGGACAGGAAAAAAATGACCGTTTTTCCCGATGGTGACCAGGGCAAGCACGCCGTCACCCATTACCGCATCCTTGAAAGACTGGGATACGTGACACTGGTGGAATGCAGGCTGGAAACAGGTCGCACCCACCAGATCAGGGTGCATTTTCAGTATATTAAACATCCACTTTTC
>CAZOXI010000398.1:2433-4033 GCA_964583445.1 uncultured Bacteroidaceae bacterium
GAATATGGCGGAGACCAGATACTCAGGGGAACAACCTTTACTAAATACAAGCAATTTGTGAACAATTGTTTCAACATATTGCCCAGACAGGCCCTTCACGCGAGATTGCTGGGATTCATCCATCCCGTCACAGGAAAAGAGATGGTATTCAAATCTGAATTACCTACCGACATGACCGAAGTAATTGAAAAATGGCGCAGGTATACCAGCAACCGCGACGAGTTCTGAGCCGAGTAAAGGTAATTTTCACCACTGAAATGGAACGCTTAACAGAAATCCCAAACAACCTTATGACGCGAAAATCTCTTTTCATGGAAAGAGTCAACCACTCGTCAAAATTATGCTGGGAAACGTGACCACTCTTCACTAAAAAGGTTGTACATTTAATATAGTAACGACCAGTTATATTAAATATGGAAATAGCAATATTGGCAGGAGGAGATTCTTCGGAACATCAGATTTCAGTCAAAAGCGGCACTGAAATCCAGCGTTGGCTGACTGAAGCAGGTTTCCGGTCGCACCTTGTAATGATCAAGGGACAGGAATGGTTTGTAAAGAACGGAAAGGAAAAAATTCCTTTTAATAAGGATAGTTTTAGCTATAAGATAGGCAACAAAACGATCAGAACTGACTATGCATGGAATACGATCCATGGCACCCCCGGCGAGAACGGATTGCTTCAAGGGTACCTGGATATGCAGAAGATGCCTTACAACTGCTCGGGTGTGCTTGCATCAGCGATGACTTTCGATAAATACGTTACCAAATCTTATCTGAAGCAATTCGGGATCATGACCGCTGAAGCAGAACTGATCCACCAGGATACACCCTATGATATGGAAGCGATCCTGGAAAACGTAGGCTTACCCTGCTTCATTAAACCAAACAAGGGCGGATCCAGCTTCGGCACTACAAAAGTAACACAGGCGGACAAAATGAAAGCCGCCATTAACCTGGCATTCAAGGAAGACTCCGAGGTAATCATCGAATCCTATGTAAAAGGCAGGGAAGTAACTTGTGGGCTGATGAAAACCCACAAAAGAGCGCTGGTTTTTCCCCTGACAGAGATTGTCTCAAAAACCGATTTTTTTACCTACGAAGCAAAATATGAGGGAATGTCGGATGAAATTACGCCAGCGGATATCGAAGAGGACCTTGCAAAAAAATGCATGCTGCTTGCTTCACAAATATACGATCACACAAGGTGCAGGGGGATTGTCAGGGTGGATTTTATTATTCGTGGCAACCAGGTTTATTTCCTGGAGCTCAACACCATTCCAGGCATGTCGAAGGAAAGTATCGTCCCCCAGCAGATCAGGGCCATGGGAATGAAAGAATCTGATGTGCTGAAAGAGGTGATCGAAGATACAATGGACTAGCTGAACCATACAATCTATTCCGGTAAATCCGGTAAGGGGAACAGGGACCTCTTTTTTTATTACTTTTATCACCCTAAATCATCTATATGGCAAGAACTGGATTTATCATTCTATTACTGGTGTTTACTGTACATTCCTGTTTTTATACGGACAATAGTAGCTATTATGAAGTGATCGAACCTAATTATAATCCCACGGTGCGCATAACTTCAAATTTTGAC
>CAZOXI010000399.1:0-4024 GCA_964583445.1 uncultured Bacteroidaceae bacterium
ACCTCAAGGAATACATTGGTGCTGACATCCTGTTGCGACAGATAGTATACGCCATGGTTGATGATGTTCTCCACGTAGGCGTCTCCGCCGGCCTTCAGCATATAATCACGGTTCCCAAAATTCCCTTCCAGGGATATTTCCTCAACAAGCACCTCCGAGCTGATCTCTTTGGCAATATTCATGTAAAGCACATTCAGGTCCCTGACCGTGACCCCTTTCATTTCAATCGCCCTGGATGATCCTTGTGAATCTTTCTCATTTTGCACCAGGAAATTGCCATTGCCATCTCCGTCGATCAAAATCCGCAGGGAACCTTCCCGTGCTTCAAGGCTCCGGATATTGAATTTTTTCCTGACCAGGTCGAGCAAATTGAATTGGAGATACAGCCGGTCAGCAGCAAAAAGCGTGTCCGGGGAAACATGCTCAAACGCTGTGCGGTCAAACCGGTGTCCCGACCATACCGTTACATCATTGAAAAAAACAGACGCGTTGGGAAATTTCCTGAAGATACTTATACCTGCTTCACCGACCGAAACCTTGGTGTCGAGCTGATCGTTAATGAGGTCCATTGTATATTCCTGCACGTCGTCGCCGTAAAATTTTACGATAACAACGCTTGTGATCACCGACAACAAAACGAATATGATCAGGAATGCTGCCAGGTATTCCAGGAATACACGAATCTTTCTCACCACAGCTTACTTTCTTAACGGGGCTACAGGAATTTACTGAAATCCGCCCCGGGTTCCATTTCATCAGGCCCTTCACCATACTTGAAAATGCGTGCCGGCTTGTTGCCAATAAGTGCTATCTTATTGCCTTCTACACGGAACATGCATCCTTCGCGTAATCCAATTACTGTCAGGTCCCTGTTTGCAGCCAGGAACTCCATGATCCTGTCTTCCCTTGTCTCGCCGGCATGACCGTCGGGATTGTGATCCAGGTAATGAGGGTTGATCTGGAAATTGACCAGGTGAAATGCATCAAAACTATCGGGCTCAACGATTGGCATGTCGTTCGTGGTGCGTATCGTGGGACAAGTCATGTTCGATCCTGCGCTCCATCCGATATAGGGCGTTCCGTTCAAAACCTTCTCCCTGACGGGGCCGATCAGGTGCTTGTCGCGTATCATCTTCAGCAGGTGAAACGTGTTGCCGCCACCAACGATGATCGCCTGCGCTTCTGCAACGGCCTGAACAGGATCATCAGATTCATGGATTGACTTTATATCATGACCTATCTCATTGAACCGGGCCTTCACTTTGGCTGCATAGTCATCATATGACATGGTCACACCCGCATACGGAAAGAACAGACCCGTGATCATTTTCTCGCCAAGGAATTTTCTGATCTCATCTTTGGGATAATCCAAATAGGCCTCTCCTGCATTTGTAGAATTGCTGATCAGTAATAGTCGCATACCTAATGATTTAATTTTCCGTAAAATTACAATAATAAGGGAGAGCAACCTGCAAAGTTTTCAATAAAGGAATACAACTGCAGGTATTTGCCAGTTGTGTCAGGTCATTTTTATTTTTCGGTCGGAAACATCTATGATCGCACCCCTGAATCCCATCAGCCTGTTATCCCGATGGATCCGGTTGGTGTATACGAGTACGGGGAAATTTGTTCCATCTTTCCTGTAGGCGCGGTATTCAACCGGGCCGGCAGATTCATTTCCAAGGACAATGGGGCCATTTTTAGCTTTCAGAATATTGATGATATTTACCCCTTCATTCACATCCTCCATGGTGTAGGAAAAAGATTTCAGCCAGTTGCTGTTCACGTAGGTAAGGTTACCGAATTGATCGGTCTCAAAAACGGACTGTGGGAGATTATCTGCAAGCTGACGGTATTTTTCTTCATTTTCGATCAATGCTGCCTGTACCTTGTTCAGATCCTCTTTTTCTCTTTTGATCTGGTCGATAAGCAACCTGAATTCCTGGTAAAGTACGGAAGATTCATAGTTGTTGAAATGATGTTCCAGCGTGTCATCCAGCTCAAGATTTGTACCCGATAATTTCTTGATATGACTGGTCAGCGTGGTCAGGGGTGCAGAAATATACCTGGAAATAACACGGCTCAGAAAAATACTTACCAGCAGGAATACAACAAAGAAAAATGCATAAAAAATCTCCAGGTATGTAAACAGCTGGTTCTTTTTGTATTCAGCTGTATTGATTATCTCGTTGAACCGGTTTTCTATCCTGTTTTCGAGCTCATCCAGCTGGCTTTTTGTCCCTGATTCCGGGGTTTTCAGACCAATTCTGTTATCGATATCAACCAGGTTATTAAATTCTTCCAGGTAATTATCCAGGATTTTTGTGATCGAATCTTTCCGCTGATAGGAGATCCCTGGATCCCTGTTGATCAACTCCCTGAAGGTATTCCCCAGGGCGTTCAACTTGATCACATACTGCTGTTCGTTTCGTATGATATAGTCTTTTTCATGCCGCCTGAGTTTTAGCACATAGGTTTGATCAAGTTCCGGGAAGCGTTCCAGTTGATGAATGTAATCACGCATTTCACCAACGATGCCGTAATCCTTGAACCCCCTCACGAGGGTTAACCCGACGATCTGATCGACGGTTGCCACATAGGTATCAAAATCTGTCTCAAGGCTGTCCAGTGCTTCCTGTACGTTCATCTTTCTGATTACAGGGCCTGCGTGCAGATCCACAAGTGCTTTCCTGATTTCCTTTACCTGTTGATCATGTTCTTCCAGCAGACTGCTCTTCCGTGTATTGAAAAATTCAAGATTACTGGCTTCATAGGTAAAAAATGCATCCGTAATATTGAAATCTTTTTGGACGTCGAGATGAAGTTCATAGAACTGGCCGATTACATTGTTCACCTTTGTTTTTTGATGAATATAGAGGGCATTAAATGCAAGGAAAAACAGGATCAGGATCACTGAAAATCCCAGGAACCATACCAGGAGTGTATTTCGAAATGTTTTTTTCATGCGAACCGCCAGATCCTTTGTAAGGATACAAAGGTAGGGAGCGGTTACCAGTTCAATATGAAGACATTATTAAATAATGGTAAAGAAATCAGTCAGACGTCGGTACCAGCAGGTATGGCGACAATTTTTGCGCATTTATAGTTCACAACGGACATGGACAGCACAAAAAACCAGGACTGCTGTCATTTGGCAGTCCTGGTTCATATTATCTCATGCTCCTGGTCAGAAGGAGATCAGGTTCAGACCCACACTGAAAGGATACAGTTCAGGAGTGGCGGTTTCCCCGAAAAGGGGGGAGAAGTAATAATTGGCAAACAGGTTGATGGCCCGGTACCCAACCCTCACTGTGGCGCCATACCTGAAGGGTGCAAGACTGAAGTCATCTTTCCTGACTTCCTTTTGTCTTCCGCCGTCCCGGTATTTGATCTTGGTCCTGGAACCAATTTTCACACCACCGGTAACTCCTGCTGAAATATGAATGCGTTTCTTGCCTGCAGGAATCTGGAATTCCAGGAGCAGCGGAGCGTTCAGATAGGTTGTTGCAAGCTTGGATTTTGTCACACCGGGATACAAAGGGTCAGGTCTTTCCAATATGTTACCATCTACTTCACGGATGGAGTTGTCCTCGTCGAACACATAGTTGGACCACTCTACCCCCATTCCGGTCACCAGGCCAACATAGGAGGTGCCCAGTTCAATTCCGTATTCGAGGAAGTTCAGGTTATAATTCCATGATTTGGCAGTATTCAGGTTCATGAATGTTCCGGTATGCAAGGTATAATCAGCATTCATGAAATTATTGAGCCCTATTTCAAAACCTGCATAGTGGGGCTTGAATTTTTTCTTTTTGTTCTTCTCTTCCTGATCCTCTTCCTCCTCGACTTTCTTCTCGACTTTTTCTTTATCCATATCAACAATGTCAATGGTATATCCGTCTTTTCCCTCTACAATACTCATTCCCCTGGATCCAAGCTGAAATTTGGTGGTATCTCCATTGTCTTCAATGATGAAAATCTCATTCTTACCCACTTTCACTTCCGTCTTGTCGGGTGTCTGGAA
>CAZOXI010000400.1:0-4010 GCA_964583445.1 uncultured Bacteroidaceae bacterium
TTGTTGTATAGGTTTATTGAATTTCTTTCTGAAGGATCGCATGCCATTCATTATACAGGTCCATGAAAAAATCTTTTTTGCCTGGATCCGGTTCAATGACAGAAATCTGTTTGAGTCCTTCGAATGCCTCTTCAAACGATCCATATCTTCCTGAGCCGATGCCAGCTCCCTTGGCGGCACCTTCACTTCCATCTGTATCATATAATTCGATGGTGGCCCCTGTCAAGGTTGCCAGTGTATCTCTGAAAATCGGGCTGAGGAACATATTGGCATTGCCGGCCCGGATCACCGATGGGTTGATGCCGGTTTGTTTCATGATCTCCATTCCATATTGAAATGCATATACGATCCCTTCCTGTGCAGCACGCATGAGGTGCCCTTCATGGTGAATGTTGAAGTTCATCCTGTGGATGGAAGCGCCTGTTTCTTTATTATTCAGCATTCTTTCTGCGCCATTTCCGAAGGGAAGCATGAGCAAACCTTCTGCACCTTCAGGCACTTTACTTGCCATATCATTCAGAGCAGGGTAATTCGCTTCGCGCGCTGACATATTCTTCTTAAGCCAGGAATACTGGATGCCTGTACCGTTGATGCAGAGCAACACTCCAAGCCGGTTGATCTCAGGACTGTGATTAACATGGGCAAAGGTGTTGACCCGGCTTTCAGGATCATATTTTACTTCATCGCTTACACCATAAACCACACCAGAGGTTCCTGCGGTGGCTGCGATCTCACCCGGATTCAGGACATTCAGGGAGAATGCATTATTCGGCTGGTCACCGGCACGGTAGGATACCGGGGTGCCTTTTAACAGGCCAAGTTCTTCTGCAACGGAGGCACTCAGCCTGCCCTGTTCAGTGAAAGTCGGGACAATATCTGGGATCAGTCTGCCTGGTATGTTATAGTGCTCCAGGAGAAAGTCAGCCAGGCTTTTCTCTTTGAAATCCCAGAATATTCCCTCTGAGAGTCCTGAAATAGTCGTATTAAGTTCACCGGTCATTTTCATGGCAATATAATCGCCGGGCAACATGATCTTATGGGCCTGTTCGAATATTTCCGGTTCGTTTTCACTGACCCACTTAAGCTTGGAGGCCGTAAAATTTCCGGGAGAGTTCAGCAGATGTGCCAGGCAACGGTCTTTACCAAGCTGACCCAGGGCCATGTCACCGATCCCAACAGCCCTGCTGTCACACCAGATAATGGAGGGCCTGAGTACTTTGTAATCTTTATCTACGATGACCAGCCCATGCATCTGGTAGGAAATACCAATGGAGTTAATGTTTGCGGCATCAATTTCGGCCACCTGCAGCACCTCGTTGGTGGATAGTTTTATATTGGACCACCAGGTTTCCGGATCCTGTTCTGCCCAACCGGGCTTCTTTGCAGCGATTTTCATCTCCTGTTTCGGATTGAATGCAGATGCTATGCACTGCCCCGTGTCCGTATTAATTAAACTTGCCTTTACTGATGAACTGCCAACGTCATATCCAATTAGATACATCTGTATGGTGTTAAAAGTTATAAAATAAATTGTCGGTTCTCGTTGCTTCGTATTTTTCCTTATTGAACCTGTAATACAGTGCCGGTTTGTGGGCAACACCTTTTTGTTTCTCTTTTAAAGGCTCTATATAACTGGCCTTTAGTAATTTCTTTCTGAAATTTCTGTTGTCAAGCTTGTTCCCGATCACTACTTCGTACAGGTTTTGGATCTGCCTTATTGTAAATTTTCCCGGTAACAGTTCGAAGCAGATAGGTTCGAACCTGATCTGGTTCCTGAGGTGCTCCAGCCCTTTCATGACGATGGCTTTATGGTCAAATGCCAGGGGCGGGAGTTTTTTAACATTGTGCCAGGATGCATTGTTATTTATTTCGTTTTCAGTTTTGCTTTTGTCGATTCTGATCAGGGAGTAGTAAGCTGTCGTCACGACACGGTTGATGTTCACCCCTGAAGTCCTTTCGAGCCACTGCTTGTCTTCGCCATCTGAAAGGCGATCAGGATCTCCGAAAACTGAAAATTGCCTGAGAAATATGTTGTCAAGCCCAGTGAGTTCAAGGAGTACTCTCTTTGCAGCTGCATCAAGATCTTCCCGCAAATGTATCAGGTCGCCAGGGAGCTTATGCTTCTTTGCTGTGGCTGGATCCTCCTTTTGATTGATACGCTCAACGAGCAATACGCGCAGGCATTTGCCGTCAAAACCAAAGATCACACAATCAACAGAAAGGTGCGGATTAAAGCTTACTTTTTGGCTGCTCATCTGACAAATGTAAATAAAAGTGCTTCATAATGCAAACTTAGCGTAACAATTACGTTAAGTAACTTCCGTAATCCAATTAAATGCAGGTAATTTTTGCGAAGAAAGACGTATTAACTGATGGGGAAGGTCAATGTGAAGGTGCTTCCTTTTCCGGATTTACTTTGTACACTGATAGTTCCGTTGTTCATGTGCATGAATTCGCGGCACACGATCAGTCCCAGACCGGTGCCGGTTTCTCCTGATGTTCCCTGGCTGCTGTTCATCCTGTCCAGTTCGAATAGTGACTTGAGTTTCGATGCTTGAATACCGATACCATTGTCAGTGATTTGAACATTCATCAGTTTGTTTTCCTGTTGAGCGTTAATGCTTACGTAGCCGTTTTCGCCGGTATATTTGATCGCATTGCCGATCAGGTTGCGGATCACCGTGTTCACCATATTCCGGTCGGCAAAAATTTCAATCCCGTCCTCAATCTCATTCATCAGCCGGATGCTTTTTATGGATGCCTGCAATCCCTGCAGTGAGATGATTTCCTGAACAAGCCCCCTGAGTTGTATTTGTTCCGGTTTGTATTTTACTTTCCTGGTTTGCGTCCTGGCCCAATCCAACAGGTTTTCGAGCAGCTCGTAAGCCGATTGGGTAGAGGCATGTATCATATTCAGAAACTCCTTTTGTTTCTCCTCCGATAAGCCGTCGTATTGCTGCAACATCAGCTCTGTAAACCCGAGGATCGAATTGAAAGGATTCTTCAGGTCATGTGCAATAATAGAGAACAACCTGTCTTTGGTTGTATTTATTCTTTGCAGTTCCTCTGCCTGCGATTCGATCTCTTCGTTCTGTTGTTTGATCTGTGCCTCCGCAAATTTAAGGTCATTGATGTCGGAGTCGATAAGGATCAGGTTAACTACTTCTTTTTCGGCATTCAGGATCGGGAAAATGTTGGTTTGGTTCCACAATTCGTTGCCTGATTTGTCTGTAAATTTTGAATTATAAGTAAATGGTTTACGGGTAATGTATATCTGGTTCAGGATGGCAGAAATATTTGGATGCGAGGAATTTTCCCGCAGGTTACTCCCATGCTCCTTTTTAAAGGAGTCAAGGTCCATATTGTACTTCTTCTTAAATGCATCATTGGCCCACTCAAAATTGCCGTTCCCATCCATGATGATCACAGTATTTTCGGTTTTGCTGGCAACAAGAGAGAGTCGTTCAAGTTCCAGGTTGACTTTCTTGAGTCTCTCGGACTGCGCTTCAATCTCCTCTGCCATTTCCTCGATTTCCTCCTGTCGTTCTTCCAGAAGTGCATTGATCGTTCTGAGATTCTCCGATTTCTGACGCAGCTCCATCTCAGCTTTTTTCTGATGGGTGATGTCCCTGCCAAGTCCGATGATCCCAATCACTTTATTCGTTTCATCGAAGATCGGGATCTTGGTGGTGGATATATAAATTTCATTTCCATTCAGGTCAAGCCCTTTTTCCTCCTTGGCGACCAGGGGTTTGCCTTCAGACATGACTTTCTGTTCATCATCGTAATAGCCCTGGGCCAACGCTTTCTCATAGAAATCAAAGTCAGTTTTTCCGATGAGTTGTTTAGAATCCTCGGCTCCCATTACCTGCGAAACAAATTTATTTGCCAGGATAAAACGACTTTCCCTGTCTTTCAAATATACCCTGTCAGGCAAATTGTCGAAAAGTTGCTCAAGCAGCATTTTTTTACCGAATGCTTCTTTCAGATTGCGTCGGGAGAATTTCCCG
>CAZOXI010000401.1:0-3781 GCA_964583445.1 uncultured Bacteroidaceae bacterium
AAAAGCTTTATATGAGGTATCATTCGGTTATATTTATTGTCGAGATCAGGGATAACAATAGCATCTGAAAGGGCCATAAATTCTTTTAGGATGTTATTGGCTACTTTCCTTATATGATGAAATCTGTCTTCAATATTATTATTATTCAATGCGTCTTTTACATTTTTTTCCATTTGACCTTTACCAATGATCAATAGGTGAAAATTTTCATATTCTTTCGCGATTTTGATGAATACTTCTGCCAGAAGCTGAACTCCCCCGAAGTATTTAAACTCACCAAAAAATAGTATCATTATTTTCTCTGAAGTTCTGTACTTTAATTTAAGTTCAGCGGAAATAGAATGGTCTCTTTTAAAAAAATTATCTATGTCCAAGATACCATCTGGCGCTATGAAAAGATGACCGTCGAAACCAAATCTGCTTTTTAGAAAATCTTTCATTTCCTCATTAATGCAGTTCACATATTGAATATCTCTGAACAGTAATTCTTCATTTTTCTGCTGAAGTCTGAACCAGAATTTCCTATACCGGTTCATCGTTTTCATGTATTCTTCCTGTATTGCAAGTATCCCGTGAATATCGTAGATAAAATCTATTTTGTAATACAAGTAAAAAAAATAGCAAATACTGTTTTCCTGGTGGGTGATTATGATTTTGTCTTGGAATATAGTCTTTATCTTTCTTATTTCTGGCTGGAGTAGTAAAAAGGTTTTAAGAAAAAATGTCAATGGACGTGCAAATTTTTTATTATACAGCACGTTGTGTAATAGGAAAAGTTTTTTGGAATAGTGAGGTAGGCTGACTTGAATAAAATTTTCGATTGGAATATAGTCTGGTTTGATGCTGCTTAGAAACAGGAAGTCGAAATGAAATTTAATAAAATTTGAAGCATAGCCTTTGATTCTCACAGGACTTCCTCCTACGGGTTCAAATTTATTTCTGAAAGGACAGAAAACGATGAATTTTTTCACATTAATTTAAAAGTTTGCCTTTTACCCGGATCAGAAAGTTTTTTAATCCGCTGGATGCAAGAATAAAAAATGTATATATCTTGTATTGATTCCACGCACTGTTTAAAAGACTCCTGGCATAATCATGGTTGCCTGCTTTTTTGGAGATTTTGGAGGCAAGTAGCAATGCTCTTGCATGGACCCGTTTACGGTGTTTTTTTAATACAGAATTTTCAATATCAAATAAATTGTTGATGAATACTTCCTGGTAAAATACTGGTATTTCGTGTGCCCACTTTTCTTCTTCAGCAATGGATTTTGATTGATCATGGTTTCGAAAAAAAGCAACCGTCCCGGGAAAATATATTATTTTGCAAAAGCGGGCAATCCTCATAAAATATTCACGGTCAAGCAGTACGTGCCATTTTGGATCCAGTATCCCAACTTTTTCAATGACCGATCTTTTCCACATTGTGCTTTGTTGGGGTATTGGGACATTTAATGATAGCAGCATGGACATGAAGTTGGTTTGTCGTCCTTTCCTTATTTTAATTTGATCGATATCTGGTCCCTGGTGAACATCGCCATAAATAAAATCTACTTCTTTATGTCGCTCAAATTGCGATATCCTTTTGCTGATAAAATCGCTATAAATAGTATCGTCTGAATTTATCCAGCACAAAAAATCACCCCTTGCTCTTTGGAACCCTTTATTAATGGCATCTGCCTGACCATAATCGGGTTCAGTCAACCATGATGAGATACTGGATTCATATTTTCTGATGATATCTACTGACAAATCAGTAGAGCCTCCATCAATAATAATATATTCAATATTGGGATAATCTTGTCCAAGAACTGATTGAATAGTTTTCTCAAGAAAATTTCCCTGGTTAAAGGAAGGAGTAATGACAGAGACCAGCGGTAAAGTATTTCGTTTTATCATTTGTGAAATAAGAACTCAAAACCTTTTGCCCGCTTTCAGATGAATTTCTAAGGAGGCGAGAACAATGAGAGCATCGGAATGGTTGTTGCGTTTATTTAAATGATCTTTCCAAAGTTTATCAATATTAATCCATGGGACAATATTTCTTTTTTTCAGATCCTGTAAATTTTCATAAACGATCGATTTAATATCTTCTCTTTTTCTTAAGGCAGCATCGAAATCTATGTAATTGACTAGTGGATTTACAATGAAATCGAACTTGCTGTTCATTCTGCGTAAGATGCTATTTTTTATACTCGATAGTTTTTGTCTAATGATGCTTGAATTTAATGGCACTCCATTATTTGATTTTGTTTTGTACTTAAAAAAATCTCTATAACCTGCCAACATCATTTTTTTGTAAAGCGCTTGATGTTCAATTTTGTCAAAGGCAATCTGGAAAGAAAATTCAGTCAGTGCGCTGTCTTTAAACAGAAAAGCATATTCATAGTCCAGCGGCATGACATGCGGAGCAATATATTTGAGTTGCCTGTTGTCAAGGTCAAGTACATGTTCATGTAGGATGTCATTTGAGATGTTGTATTTGTATTGTATCAACGGGAATAGCTGCTCATCATCAACATTGTGCAATTGTACTGACTTTACATATTCATTTTCTTTAATAAAATTCAATTTGGCAGCGGCGAGATCTCGACCCTTACTGGCATGGTAATGTCTGCCGAAGAATACATCGATAATAGCACCAGACCATACAAGGTTACCAGTACAAATCTCATCAGTAGCCCGAAAAGGAAAATGTTGGAAAAGGATTGATTGATGCCGGATCCTTCTTGATGCATCCAGCATTTCATCCATAGAATAAATATGGCTATTCAGGTCTATAGGATAATGCTTAACACCTGCTCTTTTTGCTATTGCTTTTCCAATTTCAAAATCTAAGCTCCCGGGAGTTCCAAATGTAAAAGTTGTTATGTTTTTTGCTGATGTTAAATTAAGTAATTCAGCAAGAATGGCTCTGCTATCTATACCACCACTCAGCGGCACTACATGGTGCTTATCAGATTTGAAGTTATTTTCAATGGATGCTTTGAATCGTTTCAGTGCCTCTGAGACCAGCTCATCATCCGATTTATTTCGCCATTTATGTTCAACAACTTTCGGGAATACTAGATTGAACTCAATATTTCTAAAATCAAGAAAGTATCCGAACCTCAGGAATGAATTTAAATTCAAATGACTATCCATGTGATTTGTTTTTCCTAAGCGAATTTTTTATTCTTATACCATCAATAAACCTGAAGAATTTGATATAGGTCAAAAGAAATAATATGTTTTTAATAAATAATTTTGGCCTGCTTTTGAAATATTTTTTCTTGTTATTTGCTACATAAATATTGCTTTCAAGGATAAATGGATGCATTGACTCAGGTTTCAGGGCAGTATTTAAATCCGTTTGTTTTTGCAAAAATTTAATCTTTTCACCAGCTTTCATTAGGGTTAAAAACTGTTTTTCGTATCTGGTGAATTCAACATTCAATTTTACTTGTTTTTCAGATATTTCAAGGATTGGCACCAAAGAGAATTGGCTTTCCTCTGGCCAATGGTGCATCTTTCCCAGGATCGTTTCAAATTCCGGAAAAAAGAAATTGCCTAGAGAATAAAAAACGTATTTTCCATGTATGCGTTCATATCCTTGTATTATATGAGGGTGAGTTCCGATAATCAGATCAGCTCCAGCTTCAATGATCTTTTTTGCAAGTTTTCTTTGTTGCTTGGTCGGTACCAGTGTATATTCATGACCCCAATGCAGAGCAACACAGACAAAATCACAATTTGTTTTTAGCTTTTTAACCTGTTTTTCTATAAGTCTTCTTTTAAGGGGAGG
>CAZOXI010000401.1:3791-3999 GCA_964583445.1 uncultured Bacteroidaceae bacterium
TCCAGACTTACACCACCCAGCAATAACGGCATTGACATGGTATGCAGAGGAGGTGAATCCAATAAAACCAAATTTCTGCCCTTTTCGTTCTATTATTGCAGGTTCCAGGGATTGTTTCAAATCTATACCGGCACCGAAAGATGTTATACCATTTTTATAAAGAATACTCTTCGTTCTAAGCATGGATTTTGTTCCATAATCCATGATA